>NZ_JBXAXT010000005.1:0-98942 GCF_056781895.1 Dellaglioa sp. CoH-57-MRSF-22
ACATTTGATTTGTCGAAAATTTGTTCAGTTTTCAAAGATCTACTTGGTTGCTTTTGACAACTTTTATATCATATCAACCACGTCATGATTTGTCAAGAATTTTTTTGAATAAATATTCATTTCTTCTTGCCGTATCAATCAGCTTTATTAATATACCATCTGGTATACACCCTGTCAATACTTCATTACAGATAAATTTGATTTATTAATTATTACTTTATCAAAAAAGCGACTTAACCTCATCGAATTGATAAGTTTAAGTCGCTTTTTTGATAAAAGCTATTTAATAATGTCTAATCCACCCATGTATGGTTGAAGAACTTCCGGAATAGTTACCGACCCGTCTTCATTCTGATAATTTTCAAGAACTGCTGCTAGCGTACGACCAACTGCCAATCCTGAACCATTCAACGTGTGTACAAACTGTAATTTTCCATCATCATCCCTATATTGGATATGAGCCCTACGAGCCTGAAATGCTTCAGTATTAGAACAACTTGAAATTTCACGATACATATTTTGTGCAGGTAACCAAACCTCTAAATCATGTGTCATTGCTGCTGAGAATCCCATATCTCCCGTTGACAATGTTATCACATGATATGGTAACCCAAGTTTTTCCATAATTCTGCCTGCATCACTTGTCATTTTTTCTAGTTCTGCATATGAATCTTCTGGTTTAGTATATTTCACCATTTCAACTTTATTAAATTGATGCAATCTAATCAATCCACGTGTATCTCTTCCAGCGCTTCCTGCTTCAGATCTGAATGAGGGTGAGAGAGCTGTGAAATATACTGGTAATTTTTCTTCCGGAATAACTTCATCCCTGTAGTAATTAGTTAATGGTACTTCTGCTGTTGGAATTAACGTTAAATTTTCATTTGCGATTTGAAAAACGTCTTCCTTAAACTTCGGAAATTGACCAGTTCCGTACATTGACTCATCATTAACAATATATGGAGGAATAATCTCTGTATAACCATCAATTGCATGTTGATCAAGCATAAAATTGTATAAAGCACGTTCTAAACGAGCTCCCCATCCTTTATAGTATAGGAATCGACTGCCCGACACTTTAGCGCCACGTTCAAAATCTAAAATATCTAAATTTTCACCGATTTCCCAATGTGCTTTCGGCTCAAAATCAAAAGTTCTTGGTGTACCTACTTTTCTTAATTCAATGTTTGAATCTTCATCAGGACCTACTGGAATCGTTTTATTTGGCATATTTGGTAGTCGCGATGCCATATCTGTTACGTCTGCATCTAAAACCTTTAATTCTTCATCAAATGCTTTAATTTCATCTCCGACTTTTTTCATTTCTTCGATTTGAGCATCTGCATTTTCTTTATTTCGTTTTAATTGTGCAATAGCTTGCGATACATCGTTTCTTTTCTTTTTTAAAGTTTCGGTTTGAACAATAATATCCCTACGTTTACGATCCTTTTCAACCATTTCATCAATAATCTCTGGTTTTACCCCACGATTACCCAATTGTTCCTTAACTTCATCGACATTTTGACGAATCATTTTAATATCTAACATATTCTGTTCCTCCTTTTTTTGTATAAAAAAAGCCCACTCATCCACTAATTGGGACGAAAGGCTCATTTTCGCGGTACCACCCAAGTTCGACAAATAATCATTTGTCACACTCAAATAGATAACGGTCTCCCGTGTGGCATTACCCACCCACTTATTCACGCCGGATTTTCAGCTTCGTAATTTCCACCACCATTACGTCTCTTAAATGCCTACTTATAACGTTTTCCGTGTTTATTTATTACTTTAATAATAAGCGTTGTTTTATTAAATTGCAAGTTTAATTCTTACCCGCTTTATTAAGCAAATCGATATACTCTTCTAACGAAAGATGATGCTTAACTATATATTTCGCGTTACTTTTACCAACATAGCGGAAATGCCATGTTTCATAATCAATTTTAGTCGATTTTTCTTTATCTTTCGGGAATCTCAATATAAATCCATAATTTACCGCATGGTTGATTAACCATTTTTGACCCTTATCTGTTTCACTACTATTATCTAAATCATTATGTTTGGCATACCAATTTGATGACATCATATCGACTGCTAGTCCGGTGTGATGTTCGCTTGATCCTGGTTCTGCCACATACTCTTTTGTTAATTGTTTAGCCTGAGCAACTGACTTTCCCGAATTTTCATAGCTTTTAATTGAGTCTGCATAGACCTCTTTTTGGTAGCTAATTGATCGATAACCAGATACCAGTGACGCCTTATACCCGGCCTTATTTGCTGCTGATACAAAATCATTCAAAGCACTCTCAATTTTTGAATTTACAATAACATTTCCATCTATTTTCTGTTTAAAATCCAGTTCTTGCTTGAGTTTATGCTCTGAATTAACTAATATTAAATTCCAATCATTTGCCTTTACACCTTTAGGTAGCTCACTTTTTTGTGTGACTTTTACCGTTTTATGGCTAGGTGTCGTATTCGCTTTCTTACCGCATGCACCTATTAATAGTGCACACATCATTACTACCATCATCATCCATTTTCTTCTAGTCAAAATGTGCCTCATTTCTTTGATAAATCTACATCTTTTAATGGAATTAATTTTGTTTTATAGCGTATTTTATAATATGTGTACAAGATAACAAATAACGGAATGCTCATATAACTAACCGAGATTGCTTCCCAATCAAAATTTTTAAATGATTGAATATCTTGTCCAAGAATAACTAAAATACAAAGAACAAGCGCTAAAATAGGGCCCACTGGGAACCATTTTGCAGAGTACTTTAATTCTGACACTTCATGTCCTTGCGCTTTGAACGCTTTTCTAAATCTGTAATGTGAGATTGCAATTCCTAGCCAAGCGATGAATCCAGTTAACCCACTAGCACTCAGTAAAAAGACATACACTTTTGCTCCAAAAACACTTGCTAAAAATGTGAGTAATCCGATAAATGTTGTTCCCACTAGTGCTGCCATTGGAATACCACGACTATTCGTTTGTTTAAACTTTTTAGGAGCGTAACCCTGTTCCGCAAGTGAATGAAGCATTCGAGTTGATGCATACATTCCTGAATTTGCAGCTGAAAGTACAGATGTTAAGATAACTGCATTCATAACACTTGCTGCAGAGGCTAACCCAGCTCTTTGAAAGACCAATGTAAATGGACTAATTGAAATATCTGATGCGCTTGAGCCGAGTAAATCTGGACTTGTATACGGAATAATTGCTGCAATGATAAAAATAGCGAAAATATAGAATAGTAGAATCCGCCAAAACACTTGTTTAATTGCTTTTGGAATACTCTTTTCAGGCGTTTCTGATTCTCCCGCCGTAATACCGATTAATTCAGTTCCTTGGAAAGAGAAACCAGCGACGACGAATACACTTAGAATCATTGGAACACCACCAACAAATGGAGCTTTCTTCATTGTAAAGTTTTCAAGTCCCGTTGCATGGCCACCTAGAATACCAAATATAGTCAATACACCAACGATTAAGAAGACAATGACAGTCACCACTTTAATAATTGATAACCAATATTCTGTTTCACCAAATGATTTAACTGACAACGCATTAATTGAAAAAATAATAACTAACGAGATTGTACTAAAAATCCATCCTGGTACATCTGGCAACCAAAATTGCATAACCAAGGCAGCTGTACTAATATCAACAGCCAATGTAATTGCCCAGTTAAACCAGTAATTCCAACCCATTGCAAAACCCATCGCAGGATCAACAAATCGCGTTGAATAAACCGCAAACGACCCTGAAACTGGTAAATACGTTGCCATTTCACCTAAACTAGTCATTAAAAAGTAAACCATAATTCCAATGCCAATGTAAGCTAGTAACGCACCACCTGGCCCTGCCTTCGAAATTGCTGACCCACTCGCAACGAATAAGCCTGTTCCAATACTTCCACCCAAGGCAATCATTGATAAGTGTCTTGTTTTTAACTCTCGGTGCATACCTTCTTGTTCTGCCATATGAAATCCCCCCTATATATAGAGGAGCACTCGTGATTTTTAAAATTGAGAAAAGAAAAAGAGACCTTTTGTACAACACTATTACGCGTTATACAAAAAGACTCAGATTAATAGACTCAGTCAAATCGTTATAAGCGCCCCGTGATTACTATATAATCACGACAGTTTCTGACTTATTAAATCAGACCCCAGCAGTCACTAAATCTAAGTTAGCATCCACTTCGGCAGTTCACCCTTTCAGTTTAACTTCTTCAGCACTTAATTGCTTCATTAAACATACTTATGAAAACTGCATCCTCTTCTTTCGATAATTCTTACTATAATCAATTCACTGATATTTTGCAAGCTGTATCCTAATTTTCAGCTATATTAATTTCATCATGCAACTTTTCAATATCTGTTTCATTTTTTAAAAAAGCTTCATTTTCGATTGGAAAGTGTTGTTCAATCGAACTAAATGGCTGTAAACTCACAACCCCATTTTTTAAATGATAATCTAAAATATGTCCACCCATTTTATTTTCATCAGATAAAAAATGAATATGGAATCCCGCTGCACCAATTCCTTGAAATAACTCAGGTGTGAAATAGCCAATAGCTGTTCCATCAATATCTTCTTCTTCAAATTCCGATTGTTTGGCAGTTACCGCAGTTAATTCTGGATACGGTTTACTTTGTTTAGCAACAGATCGTGTACTCATTTTACTAAATGTTCCTTTAATAAGAACACTAAAAAATAAATTTTGGTAAGGATATAATTCAAGTAATTGCTCTTCTAAAACATTTCCTGCCACATTTTCAAATTGAATAGATGCGTCTGCTTGATTAAAATGGACTGTCGCAAATGGAACAAGAACGTCATCGCTAACTTGATTAATTTGACCTTTTGCAGTAATCTGGAAAGCCTTTCCGTCAATCACAATCATTTCGCCATCTAAATCACCAACAGTTCCAATTCCGTAATCACCATGTTTCAATAATTCTCCAACACTCAATGTGCCTTCGTACAAGCCTTCAATTAATGTTGCTAAGGTACCATGTTGATAAACCTTTTTTATATCTTGCATGTCGTTGACCTCTCTTGAAAATTATTTTAATATAATTGATCCATTAAAATTGATTGTCCTAATTCTTGATTATCTTTATAATCAACTGGTATATCAACAATAACAGGACCATTAGTTGCAAATGCTTCATCTAATGTTTTAGCTAAATCTTGTGCTTTTTCAACGCGTAAGCCTTTTGCACCAAAACTTTCCGCATATTTCACAAAATCCACTGCGCCAAAATTCACACCGGCAGATTGACCATATTTCATTTCTTCTTGGAATTTAACCATATCGTAGTGTCCATCATTCCAAATAATATGAACAATATTCAGATTCAAACGAACCGCTGTTTCCAAATCTTGGGCTGAAAACAAGAATCCACCATCTCCAGAAATTGAGACGATTTGTGTATTAGGTCGAACTAAGGCCGCTGAAATTGCCCAAGGTAACGCAACTCCTAATGTTTGCATCCCATTACTAAATAATAAATGACGTGGTTCATAACTTCTAAAATGTCGCGCGATCCAAATGTAGAAACTACCGACATCAACTGCTACCGTCATTTCATCTGAAACACGTTTTTGTAATTCTTGGATAATGCTTAATGGATGACTGGTTAATGTGTCACTTGTCACAACTGGCGCTTCATCCCTAGCCTGTAATTTTTCTTGTAAGCCATCTAAATACTCACGAGATTCAGATGCCATTTGATAGCCTTTCATATAGGGTAATAAAAATTCAAGTGTTTGCGCGATGTCGCCCACTAACTCTTTCTTTGGTTGGAAATTATGATCAATCTCTGAACGCATATCGTCAACAACAACAATATTAGCTGTTCCTTCTGCATTCCAGTTACGTGGTTCATATTCAATAGGATCATAGCCAATTGTAATAACTAAATCGCTCTTTTTAAGTAATTGATCCCCTGGTTGATTTCTGAATAAGCCCACACGACCAAAGAAATCACCGACTAATTCACGCGATATCACACCAGCGGCTTGAAATGTTTCCACAACAGGTAGATTCGTTGCTTCAACTAAATTACGAATAGCTTTTGTTACTTCTGGTGAAGATGCCCGCATTCCCACAAGTAAAACAGGTAATTTTGCTGCTTTAATTTCTTGTGCTAAAAGTGTACTTTCTACCGGGCTAGCGGGACCTAATTTAGGTGCCATTAAAGGCTGGATAACTTTTGTTTTCACTTCTGAATCTGTTACATCTTGGGGAATACTAACGAAACTTGCCCCTTGCTTTGCAGCCTCAGCTTCTTGGTAAGCATTAGCAATCACTTCTGAAATATTCTCAGGTTCTTGAACCTCTGCACTATATTTAGTGATTGGTTCAAATAATGCCGTGTTATTCATACTTTGATGCGTTAGTCTCGTTAAATCTGAACGTTTCACTTGACCAGAAATAGCAAGAACAGGATCACCTTCTGCCGTAGCCGTCACAACGCCTGTTGCCAAATTACTTGCACCAGGTCCGGAAGTCGTTAAAACAACCCCCGGTTTACCTGTAATACGACCAATCCCAGCAGCCATAAATGCTGCATTTTGTTCATGGCGCGTAATAATTAATTCTGGCGATTTAGAATTCGTCGGATGTTCCAATTTTTCAAAAACACGATCAATTTTTGCACCAGGAATACCAAATACATATTTCACATCATGATTTATTAAACTATCAACAATGGCATCTGCGCCGTAATATTTATTATCTGTCATTAGATTTCCTCCGAATTTGTTTTAGTAGTATCCATGATAGCATTTTCACAAATAAATGACTATGGTTTAAACTTACCAAATGTAAGCCTAAATAAAAAACCATTATTAACCCAGTTATGGTTAATAATGGTTTCGTTATTTATGATTTCCGGTTACATTTTCGACAATTTTTTGAATGATTAATTTACGTTGACCACTGATATCTTCTTCATTCCAATTAATTAAAGGAATTTCAGTTTCGTCAAACGTTGCTGCAATTAGTTGATAAACCGTTTGTGACTCTAAATAATTAGCCCAACGTTTATCCGCTTCAGCAAAAACACTATTAACGACGACGGTTGCTTTTTCTGTATCTTGTTTAAATTCACGAAATACACGATCAAAGAAACCGAAGTTTGGATAGGTTTCAATCTTTCCTTCCGAAGCCTCCACAATTTCTAATAAATTGATATCCTTAGCATCCCTTGCTAACGTAAAACCGCCATTATTACCTGAAACAGATTTCACAAGTCCCGCAACGACTAACTTACGCATAATTTTACGAAGATAAGTTTGTGAACCACCAAGACGAGCGTTGATTACTTGCGATGAAATTGGCACACCCTTATCCTGCGTTGCCAATAAAGAAATAATACACGCTGCTTGTTCAAATCCTTTTGTTAATTGCATAGTCAGCTACCCCCGGTTGATTAATTTTCAAATAGTTCTATATATACGAATAAAGGATAACATATGTCGTTGACAATTGGTATTGATTATTTTAAATCAACCGCATAAACAATTTCATTAATTAGAGCAGCAGGTTGAAAAAGGGATGAAACCGCTCTTTTTTCAACAAATTTAAAATTGGATTTTTTTAACACTTTGATAGATGCTTTATTTTCAATAGTTGTCACGCCAATTACACGTTCTAAATCTAACGCCTGAGCCATTGTTAAAAGTCCTTGAACTGCTTCAGTCATTATCCCTTGATTCTTAAAAATAGGATTTAGTGCATAGCCAACCTCTTTAACTACCAAACTAGGTTCTTGATTCTCATCAACTACTTCATATAAACCGATATTACCGACTACTTTTTGATTTCCTTTACACTCAATCGCAAATATACTTTGTTTTTGTAGCGTCGCAACGAACAAACTAGCTTCAGCCAATGAATTCACGGGTAAAAAGCCAGCCATTTGACCAACCGTTTCATCACAAGCATATTCATATATGTCATTTATGTCTGATGAGCATAACGGACGTACCACAAGCCGTTTCGTTTCATATTGATTCATTTTTTAGCCCTCAATTTTAAATTTATTCAGAATTTTTAGATATATAACGCGTGCAATGGCTATCCAAGTGACTGTTAAAAGAACAGCGCCTACCGTATCCGTCGGAAAGTGAGCTTGTAGATATACTCTTGAAATCATAATCATCATGATCCATATCGCTAATAAGCAGTTAATCAAAAATTGTTTACTATACTTAAATTCTACCAGCATAATACTCATTATCGTTAGACAAAATAATGCCACCCCGAACGTATGTCCACTGGGGAAACTGAATCCAGTAATTGATCCATGCCCCACTGGTCGAGGTCTCTGGACGCTACTTTTAATGAGCTTAATTAACAGTGCTCCAGTCATTATGGTCATCCCTGTCCAAATAGCGAGTACACCTCGTCGTAATTTATATAAAATAATCATCAAAATGACTGAATACAACCCTATCATCATCGGACTACTTAGCCAACTGATTATCTGCATCACTTGGTCTAGTTGCGCTGTAGGATGAAACCTAACAACTGCAATGATATTATTATCTATACCATGAATAAAATTATTTTTTGTTACTATTAATAACGTCAATATTGCGAATAGTCCACTGCCTATTATGACTACTCCATAAAGTTTATTCTTATTAATCATTACTCTAACCTCTTAATTACAGTCTATTTTATCCACATAATTTATCATATTTTTTAATTTGTTTAAAGTTAGTTACCAAAATCTTTAAGAATTCATACAGAAATCAAGCAAATGCTCAATTTTATGTAAGTTTATGGTAAAATAGGATATCTTTATAAATTTAGAAAAGAGTTGAAAATAAATAATGAATACGCTACTACTTATGCTTGCCGCTGGTCTTGTGGCAGGTGCTCTAGGATCTATCTTAGGATTAGGTGGCGGCATCATTGTCACCCCGGTCTTAACTTTAATGATGGGATTAGATATTAAATACGCTATTGGTGCTAGTATCATTGCCGTTATCGCAACGAGTTCTGGTGCTACAATTGCATTTCTAAAAGATGACGTTTTAAATTTGAGGGTCGCCATGTTTTTAGAAATCGCAACGACAATTGGTGCGATTTGTGGAGCACTCTTAACAGGAGTCTTTAATACATCCTTTCTCTTCATTTTATTCGGTGCTTTTTTGCTACTTTCTGTCTACAACATGCTTAAAAAAATTTTTGTAGGTGAAGAAGTTTTAAAATCAGCTGAACCTGATTATTTATCTACCAAATTTAAACTGAATAGTTCGTACTATGATAAACAACTAAAAAAACAAGTTGATTATCAAGTCGAAAATGTTCCAGGTGGGATGGCGATTATGCTTGGTGCTGGAGTTGCTAGTGGACTACTAGGAATCGGATCTGGTATTTTCAAAGTTATGGCAATGGATACTGCAATGAAAATGCCGTTGAAACCATCAAGTTCAACAAGTAACTTAATGATGGGTGTCACCGCTGCCGCAAGTGCGACCGTCTACTTTTTCAATGGTTCAATTAGACCTGATATTGCGGTTCCATTAGCGCTAGGAATTTTAGTTGGTTCATCAATTGGTTCGCGTGCAATGCAATACCTACCCGCAAAAATAATTCGCCTCATTTTTGTACCTGTACTATTGTATGTCAGCATTCAGATGATTCTAAAAGGATTCGGGGTATCTATCTAATGATGAATGAAAAAAATAACACATCAGCCGAAATGGCAAAAATTGAATTAATGATTGGTCAAATACTAAGAATTGGCGTTTTCATTTCTGCGATAATTATGATTATTGGTCTTATCCTATCCTTAGTTACAGGTTCAACAGGCTATCAAGGTAATACATTTCCAACTTCATTTTCTGCTATCATTTCTGGAATTGTCGCACTTAAACCTTACGCAATTATGATGCTTGGGCTATTTTGCTTAATACTAACACCAATTCTTCGTGTCGTTATTTCAATTTATGCTTTCTACAAAGAAAAAGATTATCTGTACGTTAAAATTACCGTCATCGTTTTAGTCATTTTAATTGCTGGCTTTTTTATTGGCGAACATTAATTAATAAAGGGGAACATTTCAATGTCAAGTCGTCGAGAAAACTATCATAAAGAACAACTACTACACCAAGAAACAACTAATCACCTGCCTTTACCAAAACGCGAAAGAAAAAATAAAAAGCAAAACAAGAAACGTCGTCGCTTAATTTGGTTAATCATTATAATAATCGCTGCTATCTGCGGTGGCGTTTATGCCTACCATAAATACTCAAACGCTAAAAATGCAGCTGATAAAATCTATACTTCTACTAAAATTGCTAAAACTAGAAATGTCGCAGCGGTTTTGGAAAAGGACCATCCTATTTCGATTTTACTTTTAGGTTCTGATGATGGTGCCTTGGGTCGTGCTAAAACTGGTGGCCGAACGGATACTTTAATCGTTGCCACACTTAACCCTAAAACAGAATCAATGACCTTAATCAGTTTACCGCGTGATACTGAAGTTGCGGTTTCAGACCATGAATCAGATTTTCCAAGTAAGATAAACGCTGCCTATGCTTATGGTGGTGCTGCAACTGCCGTTAAAACTGTTGAAAAATATTTCAATGTACCCATTGATTTCTACGCAACAATCAACATGGGCGGTTTAGAATCACTAGTTGATGCTGTTGACGGTGTTGACGTTAATCCACCACTATCTTTTTCTTATAATGGTGCCAGCTTCAAAAAAGGCGTTAAAACTCATGTCAACGGTAAACAAGCCCTTTCGTATGCCCGCATGAGATATGATGATCCTCTTGGCGATTACGGTCGACAAAAACGCCAACGTCAGATTATTATGGCAGTGGCTTTAAAAAGTACACAACTTCAAAATTTATTAGACGATAAATTTTTAAATACAATGTCATCTCAAATGAAAACTGATTTAACATTCAATGATCTTACCGTCTTAGGTACCAATTATCGTAAGGCAACACATCATTCACATTCAGATTATCTACAAGGTACAGGAACAATGGTCAATGGAGAAGCTTTTGAAATTGCCAGCGAAACTGAAAAACAACGTATCACTGATAAATTACGTTCCACACTTGGCTTGGTTCCAGCTAAAACTGGAAATACTTTAACAGCCGATACAAAAATTAATACAACTCGTGAATAGTTAAAAGTAGGCCGTCAATCGGGGATTGACGGCCTACTTTTTTGCATAAAAAAACAACTCACCTAAATGGCAAGTTGTTTAGATTTTAAATTAGTCTTTGTTTACGTTTACTGCTTGTGGTCCACGGTCACTATCTTCAACGTCAAAAGTTACTTTTTGACCTTCGTCTAATGTTTTAAAACCGTCACCTTGAATAGCTGAGAAATGTACGAATACATCACTACCATCTTCGCGAGTAATGAAACCAAAACCTTTATCTGCGTTAAACCATTTTACTGTACCTTGTTCCATGAATAAAATCCTCCTTGTGTCTATGTGACACGTTTTATTTATGACTCTCAAATCGTCCCAGTTGATATCGTTTCCGAAGACACTCATCAACTTCATTTGATTTGAAAAGCCACCTAAATTATATCACGTCTAATTGTAAAAACAAATTCTAAAATAGCGCTTTTATTTAGTTGTTTTCATCTTCAAGTGGTAACGCTAAATCATCATTTTCTTCCAGATTATATGGCTGGTATTTACCCATTAAATATCCTTGAATCATTTGAATAACTTCATAACGATCACTACCTGATAAAATTTTATCGCGGTATAAAAGTGTTGCCGTCCGTGCGAATAAATCTTCAAGATCAATCAATTCATCGTTAGTTTGACCAACTAAAAAATCAATTGAAACATGAAAGAATTCGGCCAACTTTCTGACTTCAAGATATGAGGGTGTATTAATACCACGCTCCCAACTACCAATCTGCGGGCCAGAATTCAAGTTATGATTCGATTTTTGAGACTGATTTAATCCAACAGCTAATTGAGTTAGCGTTAATCCACTACCTCTGCGCAATGCTTTTAATCTTTCCGGAAACATCAACAACACCTCCTTTAGATAAGCATACCTCTTTTTTAAAAAAAGGGTAGGTTTTTAACCAAATAAACCGCCAATATAATAAGTTACAGCCATTGTTACTAATCCAACAAAAACATTTCTTACCATGGCATGTCTAATATTATTACGCCCTAATATCCCGCTTACTGCCCCTGTTAAAAGTAAAGCTAAAGCAACGCCAATAACCGTCAGTGGAATCATAAACTCAGTTGGGAGTATCGCTATTAATAATAATGGAACTAGCGAGCCAACTACAAAGGATGTCATTGAGGACATCGCTGCGTGCCACGGATTTAAGTACTCACCGACATCAATATTGTTAACTTCTTTACAGTAATTTTCTAGTTCATTTTGAGACATTAGTTCATTGACCACATCCGTTGCGACCATCCGCGAGAATCCCTTTGCTTGGTAGATATTAATTAATCGTTCAATTTCAAATTCACGATTTTCTTTTAACTTTTTTGCAGCTGAATGGATAATCGATTTTTGTGTATCCCTTTGTGCAGAAACTGAGACGTATTCACCACCAGCCATTGAGAACGCTCCCGCAAACATACCAGCAAGTCCAGCTAAGACAAGATAGTACTTACCTTGACTAGCACCGGCCATCCCCAGAATAACGCCTGCAACTGAGATGATGCCATCATTAGCACCTAATACCCCTGCTCTTAAAATATTTAATTTCGTTGATAAAGCCATTCCTACTTTTAATGCACGACTATTCATCAAATGATTCACTCCATTTCCAATCATTTAAGTATAAGCTAATTGGGAACGATTATCAGTCGGGTTTATTAATTTCGTTAAGGAACATGATTGCCTTATCTTAAATGGGACACAATCTTACCATAGATAAAGACTGACTACTAGAAATCGAAAGGACCTGCATTTCAACCCATTATAGGATATACTTAAAGCAATTGTTCGAAAGAGGTGAATCAAATGTCTGACTCAAAAAAATACCCAATTAGTCCCTATTTTGAAATTAAAAATAATCATCCTTGGTACCTTGATGCCGAAATTGATGACTTATCACTTTATAATCAAAACTTTAAGGTTGTCTTACAAACAATAACTAAAAATGAAAATATTAATAAAGGGTGGCGCGATGAGGATTTAGAATCTAACATTCAGTTACTCCTTCTTATTGATTACGAAGAACTTGAAGTTTGGAAATATCCCGTCGATTTGTCATTTGATAAATTATCTTTAAAGGAAGATGTTGTATCATTCAATGAAAATAGTCGTATTGCACTTTATTTTGAAGATGATCAAGCTGTGATGCGAAAACTCGGCTACCTACCAAAAGAGGATACATTACAGGTCCATAATATTATGGCAGGCCTACCACATTATAAAATTGCCACTTATTTGACAGGCGGTCCTTATAAGAAATTAACGTTCGAAGACGACGAACTTCAAATTGATAATGGTTTTGAAGAATTTCGTTTAAATATTTTAATCTACTAAAAAAACATTCTCAATGAGAATGTTTTTTTGATTACTTATTTTTACTTTTTTTATTAAAAATTGATTTAACTGATCGTTTTAAAACATCGCCCATTCCAAGTGATTGAACCATATGAGCTGGATCAACATAGTTACGCATTGCACGTAACACCATTTTTGGTTTTTTAGACGCAAAAGTAAATGTCCCATTCTTCTTCGTTTTAATTGCATATCTCGGAATCCATCGTCCTTTAAACATCACAGACGCGATAACTTGATCAACTTCATCCCATGGAATTTGGATAAACTTGCGTGCATCACGGTCATTATAAAATTCAAACCCTTTATCGCCAATCATGATTTTACCATAATCAGTTAAACCTGTGAAAGCAGTTGCATCGATTGTTAAGTCTACCTTTGTATTAATTGACTGGACCATAGTATTTCGACTCCAATGTTTTTTGACGTTATCTTATTATACCTTAATTAATTGCATTGAACCATATAAAAAAACCCAGGAAAATTCCTGAGTTTTTTTGAAATTTTATAAAATTCCAAGTACGTGTCCACCGATACCAACTATGAATAAACCTAGAATGATAAGAATTGGTGAAACTTTTTTCTTAAGTAACCACATACAGAAGAATGTTAATAATAATGCTGCTAAACCTGGAATTAATTGATCCAAGTTATTTTGTAATGTTGTTACTTTATTTGGTGAAAGAGCTAAACCGTCGCTAGCTTGTTGCATAGCTGTTTGCATGCCTTTTCCACCTTGGAGTTTATCAAAATCAATATAAGCACCTTTATCCAACTTAACTGTTGAAATAACTGGCGTAAATTTGATTGAAACCCAACGTTCTACTAATGCGGCTAAAACGAACATTCCCAGTACCGAAGCACCTTTAGTAACATCTTGTAATAAGCCACCTGACATATCTTCAGAAATCTTAGAACCAGCTCTATAACCGAATTCTTGTGTATACCACATGAATCCCATACGGATGATATTCCAAGCTACGAAGAAAATGATTGGTCCCATAATGTTACCACCCATAGCCAATGAAGCACCTAAAGCACCTAACATTGGACGAACAGTAAACCAGAATACGGGATCACCGACACCAGCCAAAGGACCCATCATACCAACTTTAACACCTTGAATTGCAACATCATCAATAGGGGCACCATTAGCACGTTCTTCTTCAAGTGCTAATGTAACACCAAGGATTGGTGAAGCAAGATAAGGATGAGTGTTAAAGAATTCCATGTGTCGTTTCATTGCTGACGTACGTTCTTCTTTAGTTTTGTATAATTTTTTAATTGCTGGAATCATTGAGAATGTCCAACCACCATTTTGCATACGTTCGTAGTTCCATGAACCTTGAATAAACGTTGAACGCCATGCTACAGCCAATCGATCTTTTTTAGTTAATTCAATTTTATCTGCCATAATATATTCCTCCTTCTTCCAGTTTAATAATCGTTTAGAATTTCGCCAAGTGGATCACCGGTATTATTGCCACCGCCACCATTTGATGAACCACCCATTTTTGAAAGGTTCAAGTAAATAAGAGCAAGAGCAACACCGATAGCACCAATAGCGATCAATGTTAATTGAGTAATAGCTGCGACTACGAAACCAAGAATAAAGAATGGCCATACTTCTTTTGTAGCCATCATGTTAATAACAAGTGCATAACCAACGGCAACAACCATACCACCACCAATAGCCATACCATCTGTTAACCATGCGGGCATTGATTCAAGGAAACCTTTAACTGTTTCAGCTGGAATAAAGAGCAATGCTCCGGCTGGAATAGCAATACGGATACCTTGCATACCAATAGCAAGAACATGCCATATTTCTAGCTTACGGATATTACCTTGTTCTGCTGCTGCATCCATTGCATGAACAATAGGAACAGCAAGTGTACGAACAACCATTGTTAAGAATAATCCGGCAACGGCAAGGGGAACGGCGATAGCGATAGCTGATCCAACACCTTTAATCCCTTGTCCACCTAATACTAAAATAATTGCTGATGC
This sequence comes from Dellaglioa sp. CoH-57-MRSF-22, assembly GCF_056781895.1. The sequence continues at coordinate 15,575 of NZ_JBXAXT010000005.1, forward strand.
AACTGAAGCAAGTGCAGCATCGGGTGCAATAGCTGCCCCGACATTAGCCCAACCAAGTGCGATCATTTGAAGTGTACCACCTAAAACAATTCCGGCGGTTAAATTACCGGTTACTAACCCGATTAATGTACATGCCACTAGTGGTTGATGGAATTGGAATTCATCTAAAATTCCACCCATACCAGCTAGAAAGGCAATAATTACTACTAAAATCATTGATATAGCTGACATAATAAGCCTCCTAAATTAATTTTCTTTTATTGTGTTGTTTAAGCTTTTGCTAATTCACCTTTAGCTTTTTTGAGAATGTTAGCCATATTCTCTTTTGAATCGTTAGGTACTTTACGGACATCAAATTTAACGCCCTTATCTTCTAGTTTTTCAAAAGTATCAACATCGTCTTGTCCCATTGATAATACGTTGTTAACAACTACTTTACCAACTGAATGAGCCATTGAACCAAGGTTAACTTCGTCAAATTTCATTCCGCCTTCAATTGCTGTTAACACATCTTGTGGACTTTCAAAAAGAAGTAATGCTTTCATTCCACCAAAACGAGGGTCTTTTGAAACTTCAATCATCTTAGCAATTGGCACAACATGTGCAATAATACCAGGTGGTGAAGCTTGTTCAATTAAGTTTTTACGAAGTGTATCCTTAGCAACATTATCAGAAACAACGATAATACGGTCAGGCTTAACTGATTTAGACCATGCTGTAGCAACTTGTCCATGCAATAAACGTGAATCAATACGTGTTAAAACGTATTTAATTTTACCATCACCGATTACAGTTCCTTCAGGAATTGAACCAGTAGGTTTGTTTGTTGCAACAACAGCTGCTTCTTTTGGTGCTAAATCTTCTGGCTTAATCTTAACGCCACCTTTTGCTTCGCTTAGAATACTTGCAGCAATTTCTTGTGCAGAATCCATTGACAAGCGTGCTGCGTAGGCTTCAATTAACATTGGTAAGTTTAAACCTGTAACAATTGCCCATTTATCTTTATGAGCGTCAAGCAAACCGTTTGCTTGATTAAATGGTGATCCACCCCATAAATCAACTAAGAATAAGACTTCTTCAGGATCATCAAAAGTAGCAATTGCTGCTTCAAGATGAGCTTTTAAATCGTCTGGTCCTTCGTTTGGCATGAAAGTTACAGCTTGAACATTTTCTTGTTCACCAAAAATCATTGAACCGGATTGCATGATGCCTTCGGAAAATTTACCGTGACTTGCAATTACAATTCCAACCATTTTAAAACCTCCTAAATTTTTATCAGATTACTGTAAGAACTCCGGAAAAACGCTTACATTTATAATATAAAAACACGCAAAAATTATTTCAAAAACAACTTAAGCATTTTGCTTTTGTTCCTAGGTAATCTGATTTAATTTTAAAATGTTACGAAACACTTAAAAATAATATCGTTTCCATAACGTCTATGTTGTTAAGTATAGCACAACGATTACGAATTACTATTAAAAATATTAATTTGTATTCGCTTACAATTATACCATTTAATCGTATAGATATTAGTTATCAACCTATATGATGGGTTTTTTTACGTTTCCATAGCTTGTTTCATTCAACAAAATCTTATCTATACCAATTTATAAAAAAAGTTTTGTTATATACAATGCTATTTTATTTTTTTAACACAAAGTGGTATTGAAATTGCTTAAAATATTTTCTTATTCTTTTCATTGATTAAAAAAAGACCTCATTGAAATGAGATCTTCGAATTATTAAACTTCAACAACTTGATTAATAGACAGCAAATACAGATATTTATGCGCAACTTTCAACCCAGTCATATTCTCTAGTGCTTCGCCATATAAGTTCAATTGGCCACGATAACGTGCTGTCAATTTTTCTATTTCTTCTATTGTATTGTCTTTAGAAACTTTATCAGTCTTATAATCAAATACCACCAACGTATTATCTTTTACAAAATAACCATCGATAATTCCATGGATCAAAACTTTTTCCTTATTTGACTCAACCTTTTGAAATAGCTCATTGGCAGGTAGTAACATTGAGAATGGCGCTTCACGTTGTACATCGTTACCTATAGTTAGAATTTCTTTGCCTAAATCCGTTTGAAAGAAATTGGCAATGTGTTGTCCATTAATTAACGTAGCAACTTCTTTAGTGACTACTTTTGCCGTCACTAATTGCTCAATTTTAGCTTGGATTATCGCTAAAGTTATCTCACTAGTTAAATCTAATTCTTGTAAAATGAGATGAGTTGCACTCCCAATATCACTTCCCATTGGTGCTGCAACTCCCTGCATAAATTTCGGTACAGCAAGTTCACTCGTAACGTATCGGTTGCCTTGTCCTTCAATACTCAACTGATTCATTTCGCGATTAGCTGGATCATCGAATAGACGTTTTACTTCCGATACAGCTTGGTAAGCAGTTGTTTTAGTTAAATTATCGAATGGATACTGAAAATTTAAGACTTGATCAATTTGATTAACATCAATATCCTCAAACGTCTCAGGCATCTCACCCGTGATTGTTTCTAACCAATCCGTCTGAGAAACTTCTTCACTCACTTTACTCATCTGGTTCAGGTCGGTTTTTTGATAAAATTTAACGCTAAATTGCGTTTCATCATCACTTAATAGTAGTGATGATGTTGCTGGATCCAATAATAGTGACATATCAAAAGTAGGATGACGAACTAGCGCCATACCAATCCAATCCATGAAATTTTTAATACCACTTCGAGCTGTTGCATTTAAAACTAATTGTTGGCTTTGAAATGCCTTTTGCCAATGATTAATTGCCGTTTTTTTATTTGTGTAAGCCCCCACAATAAATAATCGTTGTTCCGCACGCGTTAAGGCTACGTACAGTAATCGCATTTCTTCCGCTTCTGATTTTGCAATAGCAGCTGATTTTACAATTGTTTTTTGTAGCGTATCTTCCATCGTCCGATTTTCAGGATTTAAATAGGTTATTCCTAATCCAGCCTGATCATCAATTAAATAAGGTTTTCGCATCGCCATTTGATTAAACTGGTGTGTCGCGTCAACCAAGAAGACCATTGGAAATTCAAGTCCCTTACTACCATGAATTGTCATGACTGACACTGCATTTGCGACATTTTGTACAGGTGCTTCTGCTAAATCCTTATCGCGTTCCTGCATTTTTTCAATGAAGCGCACAAACTGGAATAAACCTTTAAAACTACTATTTTCGTAAGCGTGAGCTCGGTTATACAACGCATGTAAATTGGCTTGGCGCTGACTTCCAGCTGGCATCCCCCCGACATAATCAAGAAATCCAGTATCCTGATAAATCTGCCAAATTAAGGTCGCAATTTGATTTTCATGCGCGATTTCACGAAAGCCCGAAAGTTGTGTTAAGAAACGTTCAATTTTATTATACAGTGTTTTTGCGAAGCTACCTGCTTTAAACGTATCAAAATTTTGATAAAAAGTTAACACCGCTTGATAGTAATCATCTGTTCGGTTGCCAATCCGTAAATAGGCCAGTTGATTTTCATCTAATCCAACAATTGGCGACCGTAGGACACTTACCAATGGAATATCTTGATAGGGATTATCAATAATTCGTAATAATGACATCATAATTCTGATTTCAGTTGTTTGGAAATAGCTCTCCGCATCATTCACAACGACTGGAATACCCATTTTTTTAAATTGGTCAATAATCACCAAATTATTTTTACGAGTTGGGACTAGTAATGCAATATCTCGGTATTCAACGGGACGTTTTTCTGATTTATCACGGTCAAAAATCTCTGTTTCATCTACGATTAACGCTTGAATCCGTTGACCAATTAAAGCAATTTGGCCTTCCGATTTACCATCAATTTCAAACTGATCATTCGTTGCTTCACTATCATCATCCGGTCTTTCTGCAGATTCAGGTTCATCAGATTCGTAAATCAGCACTTCTGCTTTTTGCTCAATATCTGGGTAGTAGTTTGCCCCAAAAACCAATTTAGCATCATTATCATAAGCCATTTGTCCAACGGTTTCATCCATAATCTGGGTAAAAATTAAGTTAGTCACATCTGTTACATTCTTCACAGAACGAAAATTTTCAGCTAAGATAATTCGATTTCCATTACTGTCAGTTTCTTTATAAGCTTGGTATTTACTTAAAAACAAACTAGGATCAGCCAGCCTAAAACCATATATTGACTGCTTTACATCCCCCACCATAAACATATTACCGGGATTAGTCGTGGTTACCCTTGTCAAAATAGCTTCTTGTAGTTGATTAGTATCCTGATACTCATCTACCAGAACTTCTTCATATTTTCCTTGTAGAGCAGCTTGTGTTTGCTCGGAAGATTCAGAATCACTCGCTAAAATGTCCAGTGCTAAATGCTCCAAATCATTAAAATCAAGTATATGTCTTTGACGTTTCTCTTTGGTGAAGGCATCACTAAATAAGCCAATCACACTGACTAATTTTTCAACTAATTTCTTAGATTCTGTCATGATATGCAGTGTTTCTGTTTCATTTAAAACAAAAAATTGTTCTGATAAGTTAGCTAAACGTTTTTTTATTCCAGCTTTTAATTCTTTAATTTGATCCTTAGCAACAGCTTGGTCATCTTCTAAATTTTTAGCTGGCACACTAGGCGCACGTTTCAATTCGTACCCACGAATATTATCGCGAATTTGATTCCAAGAACCATCGTTTTCAACAGATTGGACAACAGCTAACAACATCTGACTTTCTTCTTCAGTCACTGCTTGATGTTTCTCTAACCCAAATTGAATTGATAGTTCTAGAGCCGTTTTTAAATCGGCCTGGATTTGCGTTAAATTTGCTTGAACTAATGGCTTAATACTCTTTTGGTAAAACGAACTACTGATTAAATTATCGCCAACATCATAAGTTGCTGCCAAACTAGCCAACCAACCGGTAGGATCTGGTTTCGAACTCGCAAATGTAAATAGGCTAAAAACCAACTCAGATAAACCATCATCATTTCGATCATTTGAAAAATTTTGTGTTAATCTCTCAAAGTCGACATCGTCTTTGGCATACAACATTTCCCGGACGTCTTCCCAGACACTCTCTCTTAATAAAGCCGCCTCAGTCATATCTGTTAACATTCTAAAAACGGGATCCAAATCAATCACATAATAGTAGCGTTTAATTAATTGGAGACAAAATGCATCAAATGTACTAATATTTGCAACTGGCAAGCGCATTAATTGATCCATTAAATGTTGTTTTTGTTCATGATTGTCTGCTTCATTGATTGCCTTTTGAAGTGCCACCTGAATCCGTTGACGCATTTCTTTAGCTGCAGCGTCTGTAAACGTAACAACTAATAAGTCATCAATAGCTGTTCCCGTTAATATTTTTTGAATGACGCGTTCAACTAAAACTCGTGTTTTACCGGAACCGGCAGAGGCTGATACAAGAATATTAGTCCCACTTTCATCGATAGCACGTTGTTGATTTGGTGTAAATGTAAACTTACTCATTACTGTCGGCCTCCCCGTCTATAATCCGTTTTTCAATTTCTTCCCAGCTTAATTTACTTATTTCATGGTAATTATTTTCGGGTAACATCGCATCAAATTGGAATATTGATTTATATGGTGAATATTGTAGGGCTGTTTTTTTAGCGTTCCATCTAGCCGGACTTAAATCGATTATCCCTTCGAAAATATCTGTTGCCGCATCAATAATTAATTGTTTATTGTGTACCAACAAGAAATCTAAATCTGATTGTGAAATCAATTTTTTTGAACGAGCTGATGGTGATGTGAACCCTTTTTTCGTTTTTCTAAATGGATAGATTAATGAAAACCCTGTTGATTCGTCTTCAAAATCAGTATCTAAATGGCTCAGTAACTGCTCATCTTCCAATAATAGCCCATCCATTTGGTTTGCTTTCAACAACGTATTATCCAATCCTTTTTTCTGTACATCTTCAATTTTCAGCTTAGGATTTTGTAAGTGCATGTAAACTGCACCAGCTGCCGAAGTTTTCAGTCCAGTATTTGGTGCAATTACCTCTGCATTCTCAATCAATGCTTGCAAGTAAGTTAACATTTGCATTGATAATCCATAGAAAGCATCACTAAAATCAAACTTTCGAATCCCTGATTTGTAATCGACGATTCCAAGATATTGTTTTGAATCAACCTTCATATAATCAATTCGATCAATTTTACCGCGGACTTTAACTGAATGGCCGCCAGGTAACTTATAAGCTAGGGCTTTCAAACCTGACTCAGCACCGACATGACCAAATAAAACTTCTGTTTTCAGTGGCTTCATCTTTGTTTGTTGCCCTTGTTGCCACATGGCATGCGTCACTTGTTTTAATAGAAGACTTAATTGTTTAGCAATATAGCCCATTCGACTTGAACTACCAAGAATTTGGAACTGAGGTAACTCGCGCATATCTTTTAAAATTACATTCAAATATTCATCTAGTTGTTCTTTGGGTACATTGGCATAGACTTGGTTTGATTCAGTCACAACTTTCATCAACTCATCCAACCCCATATGGAAAAACTCACCAGTACTTGCAGGAGACAGCTCGAAAATGTCTCGTTCTTTCAATTTCAACCCATATTGTAAAAAATATTCAAATGGATTACGATAGAAAGTTTCTAGTTTTGAAATTGAAGTATTCATTTGTGTTCCATATAAATCAGTTATAATTTCCGGCGTCAACTTAACCGGTATATTTTTATACGCTAAGCTTCCTAATAATTGTTTCGTTAATGGTCCCATTTCTGGGTCAGCCGACAGTTGACGTAACACATACAACCAAGCACTAGGCATGGATACTGCAGTTGTTTTGGCAAGTCGACTAGCTACAACCAATGATGATAATGTACTACGTTTTGTTCCGATAAAATCAAGGACTGATTGTTCTGTTAATTCAGGATTAGCAGCTAAATGTTGAACTGATAAATTGAAGTGTTCTTTAATCATCATTAAATAAGGCGATGGATTTAAATTCTTTTCGCCATCGTTGCCACTTGGATATGAAAAAATCAATTGTTCGCGTGGTCCTAAAAATCCGAGATAATTCAAAAAGGGTTCAGCGGCCATTTGACTAATAGCCGAATCGGCTAAGTATTGATCATCAGTTAATAGATTAGCCATTTTCGCCCGATCATCATCTGTTAATAATTGTGTCTGACTAACTTGTTCTGGCATCACCATATCAGTTGATCCAATCATAAAGGTAATCTTTCGGTTGTTCATTTGAACCATCCCTGATTCAGAAATAACGACCTGATCTAATGTTGATGGCACTTGTGAGTAACTTGCCCCTTCAAATCCCGCTTGAATCAAGGCCATGAAGTCAGCGGTATTGAACATTTTAGTTCCCAATGTTTCAACATATTCATCTAACATCCCAACAAATGTTTGCCAAGTTTGTTCTGGTTCTTCTGATTGTGAGATGTTTCCAGCAGCTAAATAGCGGTCTCGCCAACTTAACAAGCGTTGTGTCACACCTTGTTCAACAAGAAACTGATAAATTAGCTTTGCCCCCTCTTCACCGGTTGTCGCCTGATCTAGTTGATTGAAGAATCCTGGTAAAACGTCTTTAACAAAATGTCTAATTTGATTAATTTGTACTGTGATACTTTGGTCCTTATCCGTCTGTTGCTCATCTGCATCCGTAAAATCAAACCGGTAGAACGTCCAATCATCTTCACGTAGCCACTGAGAACCAGAAAAACCGTATTTTAAAACCATATTTTCTGTTAAATCAACAGCACTACGGTACTGTTCAATTGGCATAGCATGATTTTCTATTTGTGGTATTAATAATTCAGTTTTTAATAAGCGCATCATTGCGCCATATTGATAATGCTTTTCTTTCACCTCAAATAACGCTGCCAGTAACTCGACTAAGGGATGGTCAGCCATTGCGTGTTGTAAATCGTTAAAATAAGGTATTTTAAATTCTTTAAAAACCGGTGGAATAACCGTTTCGTAGCTATCTAAATGCCGCGTTAAAATCATAAAATCTCGATAACGATACTCCTTAGTTGCAACTAACTGGCGAATTTTTGTCGCCACTTGTCGAATTTCAATATACCGACTATCGGCTTCAAAAAGTTGAATAGAATCTGAATTTTCTAACCTTTCTGATTTTGTTTTAACTAACCGTCTAGAGTCAATCCAAAAATCTTCCAGACGAGATAAGTCGGGATTCTGGTTAACTTTGGTTTCAGCATAACTATCCGTTAGCACTGGAATCTGAGCTTGATGTGCTTTTTCAATCAAATTAACATACATCCGGCTTGATTTATAAAATAAGTCAGATTTTTCAGCAACTTCATGTGCATTGCCTTTATCTAAGACTAAGCCAATTGTAATCTGTTTCGCACCCTTAATCAGTGCGTTCACGAGCTCCTGCTCTTGTGCTGTAAATTGAGAAAAATGGTCAATATAAAAATAACTCGTCTTCAAAACGTCATCTGTTAAATAACGACTCAACTCTGCTAATAAATCATTATTTTCAATATATCGGTCAGCCATCGCAGCATCAAATGCGCGATAGATAATTTGTAAATCATCTAATTTAGCACCTAAGTCCCCAGTCGTTGGGAAAGATTCAGCAATCCGAGTTAAATCATCAACTGTCACACAACCAACTTTTAATTCTTTCAGTTGGCTGACTAGTTGTGAAATAAACCCAGTTTGGGTCCTTTCACCACGAAATATTGTTAATTCATCTTCATGTTCCGAAATTAATTGATAAACTAACATATTTAATCCAGACTGAGATAAACGAGGAATCTGATAATAGGGTGTATTCTTCAAAAAGAACCAAGCTAATCGAGTAAACGAAAAGACTTGGACGTTCGATTGTGCAAAAATATTTTGTTCGACAAGTTTGTCTTTACCTAATGCTTCAAGGATACTAACTTCTGCTTCGAACTTAATATGATTGGGAACAAGATAAAAAAAAGATGCCGTTGAATCAGTCGTTTGCGCTGCTTTTAATTGTGCAACAAGGCTTGCTTGATGGTCTTTACTAGCTTTTCCTAGGACAAATTTTAAACTCATTTTAACTCCCCTTTTCATACCGCTAACTCGTTATCATTACCTAATAATATACCATATTTAGCTGTTATATTTTTTTAAGAACACATAAAAACCGCTGGACAAATCACAAAGGTGATTTAACCAGCGGTTCATTTTAATTTAATCTTTTTCTGTAAATAGTTTATCAACTGAGCGATTCTTATGAATTAAATCAATTGCTTGGCCAAACAAGTCGGCAACTGATAAGCGCACAAGTTTATCGAGCTTGTCAGCTTCTGGAACAACGATACTATCTGTTACAATCACTTGTTTAATATTGTCATCAGATAAAGCTTCAATCGCACCTTTTGACATCACAGCATGTGTTGCACAAGCATAAATATCTGTTGCACCAGCAGCTTTAAGTGCACGCGCTGCATCAGTCATCATTGTCCCTGTATCAATCATATCATCAATAATGATACAACGACGCCCTTTTACATCGCCAATAATTGATGTTGCTGCAATATTATCAGCAAAATCAGATCCACGTTTATCAACAATAGCAATTTGTGCTTTGAGCTTTTCAGCCATATTACGAGCACCTTTAACACTATTATGATCAGGTGAAATCACAACAACATCATCTGTAATCCCATTTTCAATGAAGTATTTAGCTTGGATTTCTAAAGAAACTAAATGATCAACTGGAATGTTAAAGAATCCTTGTAATTGAGCGGCATGTAAATCAAGTGTAATTACACGAGAAACACCGGCTAATTGAATAAAGTTTGCAACTAACTTAGCTGTAATAGGTTCACGTGAACGTGCTTTACGATCTGAACGTGCATAACCATAATAAGGCATTACAACGTTAATTGTACCCGCACTTGCACGACGTAACGCATCAACCATAATCAAAAGTTCCAGTAAATTTTCATTTACTGGATTTGAGATTGATTGGATAACATAAACATCTGCGCCACGAATACTTTCATCAATGTTGATTTGAATTTCGCCATCACTGAAATGTTTCACGGATGCTGTAGAAAGACTAGTATTTAAAACCTTAGCCACCTTCTCCGCTAATTCAACGTTAGAATTAAGTGCAAATAATTTTAATTGACCTTTTGCGAATTGACCCGACATGATAGCCTCCGTTATTAATCTGTATTTTTTCTTTATAGTTCTATTATAATGAATTTACACTTAAATTACTATGCTCTAAGTAAAAAGTTTAAGATTATCTGAATTGTTCCTTCAGACTAAACGACAATCCTTATGTTTAATGGTAAAATAGACAGATACGAACTTAAAAATATAACTTAATTATGGGGGACACAAAAATTGTCTAGCGGTACAGTTATCATCAATTTGATTGTTATCTTTGTGACATTATTTGCAGCAGCATTCTTCGTTGCCGCAGAATTTGCACTTGTCCAAGCACGTCCAAGTGCCATCGAAGCTGATATCGAAGCAGGTATTGGAAATCGAAAAAAACAAGAAAGAGCATTAAAAATGCTTAACCATTTGAATGAATACCTTTCAACAACACAGGTTGGTGTCAGTGTTGCTGGTATTATTCTGGGTTGGGTTGGTGAAAAAACCATTGAATTTTTACTTGTAGATGTGCTTAAACTATTCCATTTTGCTTCTGAATCAGGGTTAAATATCATTGGCGCAATTATCGGGGTTTTAATCCTTACTTACGTTGAAGTGGTTTACACAGAAATTGTGCCTAAAAACTTAAGTATCGATATGCCCGTTCAAGTTTTAATGGTTGTTATAACACCATTACGCTACTTTCATCTTGCCTTTTACCCATTAGTTTGGTTATTAAATAACTCAGCAACACGTGTTGCTAAAATGATTGGTATTACGCCAACTGATGAAAATAGTGAAGTTTTTACTCAAAAAGAAATTTTATCTTTATCTCAAAATGCCGTTTCAGGTGGTGAATTAGATAGAGATGATTATGTCTATATGCAACGTGCCTTTGATTTAAATGACAAAATTGCTAAAGATATTATGGTCGATCGAACAAGTCTTTATGTCGTAGATATTACAGATACTGTGCACGATGTCGTTAAAGATTATTTACATCAGGGTTATAGCCGTTTTCCAGTAGTTGCTAACAATGATAAAGATAAAATTCTTGGTTACGTCTATATCTACGATTTAGTTAGACAAGCTGAGATTGATGATACTGTCTTAATTAGTAAACTACTTAGAACAATTATTACAGTACCAGAAACAACACCTATTAGAACATTATTAAGCCAAATGATTAGTAAACAAACACCTATCGTTGTTGTCCTTGATGAATATGGTGGTACAAGTGGTATTGTAACGGATAAAGATATTTATGAAGAATTATTTGGAACGGTTAAAGATGAAATTGATGACGTTTCAAGTGAATACATTATCAAAAATGATGATGGTTCATATAATATTAGTGGTAAAACGACTTTATATGATTTCGAACGCTTCTTTAAATTTAAAAATAAAGCGATGAAAGCATCTGAAAGTGTTACATTAGCAGGTTTCATTCTCGAAAATCATAAAGTTAAATTAAATGATGTCATCAAGTTTGATGCTTTTGAATTTAAGATTATTGAGTTTAAACGTAACTACATTGATTGGTTTAATGTTAAACATACGACGACTCAGGTAGACGCAATTGAAGAACAATGAACTGATAAGAAATAATTTAGTCATTACTAATTGGAGGGAATTTTATATTTATGCCTACTCGTAGAGAACTATATCAGCAGGAATCAATTGCAGATTCCACTTCTAATCCAAGTAAAAATCGTCACTCATCGTTGCCAAAAAATGGTAAGAAAAAACCAAATAAAAAACGTCGTCGTTTAATTCTTCTTTTATTGCTCTTACTTTTGGTCGGTGGCGGTATTTATGCATACAGAGCTTACGCAAACGCAAAAAAAGCAGCTGATTCAATTTATACGCCGACAAAAGTCGCTAAAGCTAGAAACGTTTCTTCAGTCTTAAAATCAGGCTATCCAATTTCAATTCTCCTTTTAGGAACCGATGATGGTGCGTTAGGCCGTGCAAAAGTTGGCGGTCGAACAGATACCTTAATTGTCGCAACTTTAAATCCTAAAACGGAATCAATGACGTTAGTCAGTTTACCCCGAGATGCAGAAGTTGCGGTTTCTGGTTATGAATCAGAATTCCCAAGTAAATTAAATTCTGCCTATGCTTATGGTGGTCCTGCTTCTGCTGTTAAAACAGTCGAGAAATATTTGAACGTCCCTATTGATTTCTATGCAACCATTAATATGGGCGGACTCGAAACATTAGTTAATGCGGTTGGTGGCGTTGATGTCACACCACCACTATCGTTCACCTATCAAGGTGCACACTTTAAAAAAGGTGTTAAAACTCATGTTAATGGTGCAGATGCATTATCTTATGCCCGAATGCGTCATGAGGATCCACTTGGTGATTATGGCCGTCAAAAACGTCAACGCCAGATTATCATGTCTGTTGCCTTACAGAGTACAAACTTACAAAACTTATTAAATCAAAAATTCTTAGACACGATGTCTTCTCAATTGAAAACAGATTTATCATTTGATGATTTAGTGACTCTAGGAACTAGCTATCGTGTTGCCACGCACCATTCAAAATCTGATCACCTACAAGGAACTGGAACCATGATTAACGGTGAAGCTTTTGAAGTCGCTGATACACCAGAGAAGCAACGTATTACCGATAAACTTAGATCTGCCTTAGATTTAGTTAAAGCAGAAACGGGCAATACTTTATTAACAAATTCAACAATTAACACAACTCGAAAATAATGACCTATACACTACTCGCATCATCAAGAAGGCAACTTCTGATGATGCTTTTTTATTTATATTGATTAAATTTCATATAGAAAATAGGTCCGTAAAAAAAATTTATTTTATTCATACATTTCATTTGTAAACGGTACCATAAAGTGTAATAATAGATGGTACAAGATACTTTGTTATTTAAATGAAAGTGGGGATTTATATTATGTCAGAAAAAATTAAAGCATCAATTGCAATGTTAAAGGTATTACAGGATTGGAAAGTTGAAAATGTCTATGGGTTACCCGGTGGATCATTCAATACAACAATGCGTGCTCTTGAATCAGAAAAAGAAAACATTAATTACGTTCAAGTACGTCATGAAGAAGTTGGGGCACTTGCTGCTGCCGCTGAAGCAAAACTAACTGGTAAAGTTGGGGTTGTCTTTGGTTCAGCAGGTCCTGGGGCAACACATTTATTCAATGGTTTATATGACGCACAACAAGACCATGTTCCTGTTCTTGCTTTAATCGGTCAGGTTGCTTCATCTGCAATGAACATGGATTCATTCCAAGAAATGAACGAAAATCCAATGTTTGCTGACGTTTCTGTCTATAATAGAACAGTTATGACTCCAGAAAGCTTACCTCGTGTAATTGATCAAGCTATCAGAACAGCTTACCAATACAAAGGTGTAGCAGTTGTTACAATTCCAAATGACTTTGGTTGGATGGATATCGACGCTGACAGTTATTACGCTTCAGGTCACAATTACACAACACCTATTTTACCTGAACCAAATGATTCAAAAATTAAAGAGGCTTTAGCACTTATTAAAGAAGCTAAACAACCTGTTTTATTCGCTGGTATTGGTACAAAAGGTGCTACTGATGAAGTAATTGCTTTCTCTGAACATTTTAAAATGCCTGTAATTATTACAGCTATCAATAAAGGAACTGTTCCTGATAGTTATCGTGCTAACTTAGGGTCAACTTACCGAGTTGCAACAAAACCTGCTGATGAAGCAATTGCTGCCGCTGACTTAGTTGTCTTTGTAGGAGCTGATTTACCTTTCTCACAAACTAAAAAAGTCTTAAAACCCGATATGAAATTTATCCAAATCGATATTGATGCATCAAAAATTGGTAAACGTCATGCAGTTGATGTCGCTTTACTCAGTGATGCTAAGAAAACATTAGCTCGCTTTGTTGAATTAGCTGGTGCTCCTGTTGAAAGTCGTCCATTCTTCGATGCAACTATTGAAGATATGGCTAACTGGCGTACTTACCTCAAGAAATTTGAGGACAAGACAACAACACCACTTCAACCTGCTTCTGTCTTTAAAGAAATCAACAAACATGCCACAGGCGATGACATTTTCGCAGTTGATGTTGGTAATGTTACAATGAATAGCTTACGTTACTTAGATATGAATCCTAAACAAAAATTCACAACATCTGCCTTATTTGCAACAATGGGTTATGGTATGGGTGCAGCAATTGCTGCTAAATCAGCCTTCCCTGACCGTCAAGTCTTTAACCTTGTCGGTGATGGCGCATTTGCTATGATTGTTCAAGATTTATTAACACAAGTAAAATACAAACAACATGTCATTAATATTGTCTTCTCTAACCAACATTTTGGTTTCATTCAAGATGAACAAGAAGATGAAGGTCAACCATTCTATGGTATTGATTTCAATGACGCAGATTGGGCACAAGTCGGAAGCGCTATGGGTACGCTTGGTATCTCAGTTTCTACACATGACGAATTAGTTGCCGCATTTGAAACAGCTATAAAAGCAGAAGGTCCTGTTGTTATTGATGTTAAAATCACTGACGACCGTGCCATCCCTGTTGAAGATTTAGCTGTCGATCCAAAACATTTCTCAGCTGAAGAAATCGCTGCTTACCGTAAACGTTACGAAGCAGAAGACTTACTTGTCTTAGATGATTTAATCGAGAAATACTCAAAATAATGCCCTCACGAATAAAATAGCTATTCCTAAGAGATAGTTATTTTTAAATAACAAAAGACTGTAATGAAGATAACTATCCTCTTCATTACAGTCTTTTTTTTTGGGTTCTATTTTAATTTTACAGGTAGATCTTTTTTTGAAACTTCTTCCCATGAAATAACACCTTTTTTTTCATTATAGGCTAATTTTAAATAGGCGCCTTGACGTAACGGTCTTTCTTTATTCCCATTAAACGTTAATTTCTTAGCTTCATTTTTAGTATTATAAGCCATTTGATTATAGCTATAATCGGCATACGTTTTTCCATTTTGATCCTTTTTAACCACTTTTTTACCTGTTTCTGTTATCTGTGTGTAGTAATCCTGAGTTGAGTAATTAGTCCTATAGTATAAGTACCCGCCGCCAACTAATAGAATAGCGATAATTAATACAATTATTTTTTTCATTTATTCTACCTCCTTTTATTTAATTCATAATCTCAAATAACCATGCATTAAACCACTAATTTGACTTGTACTAATCGAAGATTATCAAAAAATTATATTATAATCCTTTTTTACTCATTTAATTCTATATAATGATACAATACTAACCATACAAACATTAGGAGGTTACGATTATGACAAAAACTCACCAACTAGTTAATAGAAATGAAGTACCTGAAGCACTAACATGGGATTTAACAGCCATTTATCCAAATGATCTTGCATTCCAGACGGATATCGATTTAGTTCGTGACCTCGTTCAAACCTTTGTTTCTACTTACCATAGCCATTTAGGAGAACTAGCTCCAATTAGTACCGCCTTCAATGACTTGGAAGATATTTACACTCGCTTATCACATATTGAACATTATGCATTTTTACAGCAAGCAGTTGATATTACTGATGCAACAGCCAATCAGTTAATGCGCGATTTTGAAGCACTTTCTGCCGAAATTACGACAAAACTGGTTTTCTTTGATATTGAATTACTAGAAAATCCAGTTAAATTATTGGACGACGTTGTTGCAACAAATCCAAAATTAAAAGCTTATATTCGTCAATTAAAGAAACAAAAAGAATTCCAGTTAAGTCCTGAGGTTGAACAAGTCCTTGCGACCTTCCAACCTAATTTTTCTGCACCAGAATCAGTTTACGGTCAAACTCGAGCAGCTGATATGGACTTTTCTGATTTTGAAGTAAATGGTGTGACATATCCAATGTCATTTGTTTTATATGAAAATACGTACCAATACAATCCAGACGCAGCTATTCGTCATGCAGCATTTAAAAGCTTCTCAACAACATTAAATCATTATAAGCATACAATTGCGGCTAACTATTATAATCAAGTATCTATGGAGAAAAGAATTGCTACTTTACGTGGCTATCATTCAGTTTTTGATTACTTATTAGCAGAACAAGAAGTTGACCGTTCATTATTCAATCGTCAAATTGATACAATCATGACTAAATTAGCACCTGTTATGCAAAAATACGCTGCACATGTCAAAGAAGTTCGCGGTTTAGATAAAATGACCTTTGCTGATTTACAAATCGATTTAGATCCTGATTTCGCACCAGAAGTTTCAATTGAAGAAGCTAAGAAATATGTCAACGATGCAGTTGCGCCACTTGGATCTGACTATCAAGCCATGGTTGCTCGTTCATTCCCAGAACGTTGGGTTGATTTTCCACAAAATATTGGTAAGGAAACGGGTGGCTTTGAAACAACTCCTTATGGCAAACATCCTTATATTTTAATGTCATGGACGAACGAATTAGCCGATGTCTATACTTTAATTCATGAGCTCGGTCATGCAGGGCAAGCCATTTTAACACAGGATAACCAATCAATTTTGGGTAGTGAACCTTCTACTTATTTGGTTGAAGCGCCTTCTACATTCAATGAACTATTACTAACAAGTTCAATTGAAAATCAATCAAGTGAACCTCGCTTAAAACGTTTTGCTTATTCAAAAATGTTAACGAATACTTATTTCCATAACTTTGTGACCCATTTACTTGAAGCAGCTTACCAACGTGAAGTTTATCAACTCATTGACGCTGGACAAGGATTTGATGGTGATCAATTAAGTGAAATTAAACGTCATGTCCTTGAAGCATTCTGGGGACCAGATGTTGAAATAAATGACGGTGCTGAACTAACTTGGATGCGCCAATCACACTATTACATGGGCCTCTATTCATACACATATTCAGCAGGTCTTGCCATTTCAACACAAGCACACTTGAACTTATTGAAAGATCCAGAAAATACGACAGAAGCTTGGCTTGCCTTCTTAAAATTAGGTGGCGAATTAGCCCCAATTGAAGCAGCTAAAGTTGCAGGCGTTGATATCACTACGGATGAACCTCTCAATCAAACAATTCAATTTTTAGATGATACCGTGAATAAAATCATTGCTTTAACGAAAGAAATTTAAAAATAAAGGAGAGACACTAAAAAGTTTAGTGTCTCTCCTTTATTTTTTATGCAGGTGGTGTGTTACTTAATACCCATTTTACCTGGGCTGTATATGAACCGCGATGGATTTCACTTGGATCTGCTTTAACCAAAACACCCGCATCTTTGTCCCATGGTACGGTTGTCGTTTTTGTCGTTGATGTTCCTGACAAAATTTCAAGACTTGCCGAACCTAAAACTTGAGCCTTATCTCCGGCTGTTGCTCGATACACAATCGCATCTTTAATTGTATTACTATCTGAAGTAAGATCACTTGCTGAAACTGACAACTGCCAAGTCCCAGGTAATGATGTTTCTAATGCTACAGAAAAATCAGTTTGACGAGGTAATATTGTCGTTTTTCCTGGAATTTTAGTTGTCCCAAAATTTAAACTACCGTTAGTTGTTAGTCCCATTTTACCTGAAACAACGACAGTAATAGTTTTCACGTCAGATTTATTACCGTCTGTATCGACAGCATAAACAGTTAAAACATGACTACCAATTGCTAAGTTATCTGGTAATTTGTAAGTTCCAGAATGGTCCTGACCAGCTTTTACGTTATCATATGTTTCCATTAAAACAGGTGCATTTGACCCTTCTTGATAGTACGTTTTAATGGTTGCACTATCATCAGACTCATGGTAACTCAAAGAATAAGGCGCATTCACTGTTGTACCACTATCATCTAAAGTAAACGTTGGTTTATTAGAGTTCACAATAATATCAGCCGTATATGACGTTGTTTGGTTCCCATATTGATCAGTTGCCATCACAGTATATGGGTTTTTACCAACCTTTAATTGACTACTTGGAACGCTAACACTAAATTTACCGTCTGTTCCGACGTTAGCTGATACTGAGTAACTACCATTGACTTTAATTGCTGCAGTTGTCGTTCCTGCTGGGAAAGTTCCCCCAAGACTTGAAACTACTGTTCCGGCAATAGTTGCTGCTTCATTTTGATTAACCTTGATGTCATTAATTCCTGATATCGTTAATGTTCGTGTGCCTCCAATTGTGAATTTGGCTGCATTTGATTGGATAACCGCATTAGATCCAGAAAATTCACTTACTGGACTATTAACAACTGTATCGGCTGCAACTTTGTCAGCAGTTCCTGTAAGTGTTACTTTTGCACTTGAATACTTAGCTGTTGATAAATCATTCTTAAGGACCTTAACAATTGCCCCATTTGACATCTTTGTTAAATCAATGGTTTCTGAGTCCGTTGCTGCCCCTGAATAAGTAATTGTTCCCGTTTTTAACGTCACATTATTGGGAACCTTCAAGCCAGCACTAATTGTTTTCCAATCTTGTTTACCACCTAAATATTTTAAATTTGTTACAAAATCTAATGAATCTCCAGAGTGTACTAGACCATCATTAGTAACATCTTTATTTTTTTGAGTTGTATCTGTTACTGTCTGAGTTGCAGTTGCATCAACTAAACCTGGAACTTTTTCAAACATTATCAAGTTAGTTTCATAACTACCACCCGTTGATCCAGTAAATCCCCAACGAACTGCGCCATTCGAATTGAATTTAGCCTTATCAATTGACACAGTCGCGCTCTTACCTGTTGTCATAACATTTGTTTTTGGATTTTTATCATCAATTGTGTAAGTCATAGAGCCTGTTGTACTCGTTCCAGCAGAATATTTCAACGTCAAATGATGCCATAACGCGTTAGATAGATTTGCTCCGTAATCAATTAACCCAAGGTGATTTTGATAGTAAAAATAGGCGGTGTGTATTGGAAAAAAACCCGAGTCTTTACTATCCCGTGTATAACTATTAGTATCTGCAGGATAACCACTAGCTATGTGATTACCTGTGACAGCAGTATAATCAAAGCTATTCCCGGAAGTTTGACCCCCATTATTAAAGGTATCGAACTCTAACGCCCAACTGTTTTGTATCCCTGTTTTAACTAGTTTCGAAACATCACTATAACCTGATGTTGTTCCAAAAATACCCTCAGGTAGTATATCATTAGCCCAAACACCTAATGTTTCACCACTACCAGTTGAAATAGCTGCATTTCCTTTAGCATCATTTTGTAATACTAATGCCATACCATCTCCGGCTGCAGCGCCTCCATTACCAAGATATACCCACATTGACGCTGTTGAATCTTTGTTCAAATCGAATGTATTACCATCAGTTGACCAAACAGCTGCCTTTTGATCTTTATTATCAGTAATTGTTACGACCGATTTTGTAGCAGCATTTGCATCCGTTGTTATGACATTTCCAGACGTTAAATTAACTGTTTTACTAACTTCAGATACACCAGCCCCAGTTCCGCGTTGAAATATACCATTCAAAGTGATCCCACTTGGCGCGGTCTGTATTGCATAATTATAATCTGTTTCTGCCGACACACTTGAAAAAGTAGCTAAGAAAGTCGCCGCTAAAACAAACACTAATAAATTTATTTTTTTATGATTAATCCCCATAACCCGCACCCCATTCTCTATCTTTATTACTTATAGTATACGCTTAAATAGAATTAATATTATCCATAAATTTCTTATAAACGCTCATTATTTGATGGTTTTAGGGTCCTTTTCAGGTAATAGTTATTTAATCCTGTATGCCAATTGGTATACCAGTATTCGTCAGCTATAATGTATCATTAAATAAAAAAGTAAGCTTACAATATTGTAAGCTCACTTCAATTTAATACCTAATAAAGCAACTAAAATTGTTGCCTGGTAAGCATTAATCGTTAATCCACGAACCAGCTTAGGATCCAGTATAACTGTTTCAAATTCACTCTCAGAGAAATCCACAGACTTCATGTTGGTCTCAATAAAATCGCAACCTTCAATATTACTTTCAGGGAATGTTAATTTCTTCTTGATTTCAACCGCTTGAAAACTGGTTTCTTTTAAATCACAACGTCTAAATTCAACTTCTTGGAAATTAGCGACACTAAAATTAGAATAGCTTAACTGACAATCTCTAAATGTCGTTTCTTTAAAAACAGTACGATTAGAAAAGTCACACCCCATCATCCGACAGCTTTTAATTTCAGTTCTAAAAAAATAACTTTCATTAAATTCTGCGTTCAAAAACTCACAATGATCAATTACAGTATCTAACCATTCGCTACGCACAAAGTCAGTTTGTTCAAAGGTACAATGATCAAAAGTGACTGAATCAACTCGTACTGTCTCAAAAGAAGCCTCA
Source organism: Dellaglioa sp. CoH-57-MRSF-22 (assembly GCF_056781895.1). Next base: position 36,008 of record NZ_JBXAXT010000005.1, read on the forward strand.
ATCGTACAATTATGGTAAGTTAATCCATATCTAATATCATCAAATGAAATGGTTTGTCCTTCAACAACTTGATTATCCAAAATAATTCACTCCTAAATGTTTACTTAAAACGCTATTTATAAATTTTAACATATTTATTCACAAATACTTAAGACCTTTTTTAGTTAGAAGATAATAAAAAAGATAAATCAGATTATTCTGATTTATCTTTTCTTTAACCTTTATTTTCTTTTTTATCCTTTTTAATAAAGAATAATAGTAGTGCTCCTAATATTAGAACGAATCCTACTAAGACAACCATCACAGATTTTTCTTCATTTGTCTGTGGTAAAATACCACCTACAGATGATACTGAGCCTTTTATGTCTTTTTCAGGATTAACAGTCGTTTTTCTTTCAGGTACACTAGTTGGTTGTGTCACTTTGGTATTCTCTTTAAAACCGATAGTCACATTCGTAGAACCGGCTTCGGTTGTTGCCGCACTAACCATTTGATTAGTATTCAGCATGACAACTCCCAAAAGTAACATTGCTATAATCATAATCTTTTTCTTCATGAGACTAACCTCCCCCAAGGAATACTTTAAAGATTCTTGTTAAAAAGCATTATATAGTGATTGCCACCATATAATGCTTTTTAAACAACTTATTTAAGCAGGTACGTCAGAAAGTGTCCAGTTCATTTTTGTTGAGTAAGCTTCTGCTTTAGCAACACCAGCAGGGACAGTTAATGAAATGTCTCCAGCTGCAAGTGTATCAACAGTAACACCACTACCAGTATCTTTAACAGCATTTAAAGCAACGCCAGCTGTTGTTAAATCTGTAACAGCATTTGAAACAGCTGTAGTTGTTCCAGTTGTTGCTTCAGCAACAACTACTTTACCTTTGCCTGTTGAAAGAACAGCACCAGTTAATTCATCACTACCACTCTTAAATTGGTCAGCTTGAACAGAAAGTGCCCAACCAGCATTTGTTCCACGAACATCCCCAACTTCAATAGCAAGATCTTTTGCTGATTTAACAGTCAATGCTTTTGTAGGAATTTCAATATCTGAACCAAAGTCTACTGTTTTTGTAGCGTAGACAATAGCAAGGTTACCACTATTACCAGTTCCACCACCATCACCAGGATCTGTTGGGTCTGTTGGGTTTGTTGGGTTAACTGGAGGGATTACTTGTCCTTCATCGCCAGCCTTAAACGAAACACTAGCATCAGTTGATGCACCTTGAGCAAGTGTTGCTGCATTTACATGACTTGAAACTGCTAAACCTGCACCTAAAATTGTTGCTGCTAATAATGCACTTGTTAAACCTTTTTTCATAATCTAATCCCCCATAATTCTATCTTTTTTATTGTAAATAATTAAACAGCTGGTGTATCTGATAAAGTCCATGTTAACGTTGAAGCATACGCGATATCTGCTTTAGCAACGCCAGCTGGAATTGTTAATTTAACATTTTCTTTTTTAATGTTATCAACGTTAATACCTGCACCAGCGTCTGCTGTAGCACCAAGAACAACCCCAGAAGTTGTTGTATCAGCAATTGCTGATGACACTGCATGGTTAGCTGTAGAACCATTACCAACTGAAACAGCACCTGCGCCTAAACTAATTGCAGCGCCGCCAAGTTTTTCTGATTCATCAGCGTTAGCTAATTGCTTAGAACTTACTGATAAAGTCCAACCAGCATTTGTTCCACGAACATCACCAACTTCAACTGCAACATCTGTATCAGACGTTAAGTTAACCGTATTTGCCGTAATTTCATTTTCAGTACCAAAACTAATTGCTTTAGTAGCATAGATAATAGCAAGATTACCACTGTTACCAGTATTACCGTTATCCCCAGGTTCTGTTGGTTTTGTTGGATCTGTTGGGTCAACTGGAGGGATAACTTGTCCTTCATCGCCAGCTTTAAATTGAACACCAGTTGTTGTTGTTGCAGGTGTCATATCAGCAGCGTTTACGCTACCTGATACTGCTAAGCCTGCACCTAAGATTGTTGCTGATAATAATGCACTTGTTAATACGTTTTTCATAATTTATTTCCCCCGAATTTGTTATTTAATTTAAACAGCTGGTACGTCTGAAAGACTCCAGTTTAACGTTGTTGCATAAGTATCAGCTTTAGCTGAACCTGCAGGAATTGTCAAAGTCATGTTGTCTGCACGAATCTTATCTGCATTTAAACCAGCACCTTCGCCTGTTTTAGCTGATAAGACAGTTCCACCATCAGTAACCGCTGCAACTGCAGCAGCTGATGCAGGTGTTGGTGTAGCACCGGTACCAATTAAGGTATTATCACCTTTACCTAAAGCTAAGACAGCTCCAGCTAATTCGCCAGACTTTGTACTTTTGAATTGATCTGCTTTAACTGATAATGTCCAACCAGCATCTGTTCCTCGAGTATCGGCAACTTGAAGAGAAATAAAGTTACTACCTTTAAGGTCTTGTTTACTTGCTGAAACAGGTACAGTAGTGCTAACAGAACCAGTTCCATCATCTTTTGGAATCCCAAATGTTACAGCCTTTGTTGCATATACAATTGCTAAAGGACCAGCATGTCCTGTTTCACCGCCACCACCATCACCAGGATCTGTTGGGTCAACTGGGTCTGTTGGGTCAACTGGGTCTGTTGGATCTGTACCTGGTGTAAATGTTACTGAACCGTCAGTTGTTGCACTATCTGGTAAGACAGTATCTGCAGCATTTACGTTACTTGATACTGCTAAACCTGCACCTAAAATTGTTGTTGCTAATAATGAACTTGTTAAACTTTTTTTCATAATATATTTCCCCCAAATTTTTTTAATATTTCACCCGACTCTAACCTAATTAAGCAGGAGCGTCAGTCAATGTCCAAGTTAATGTTGTTGAGTATGCAGCAGCATGTGCTGTACCACCAACAACCCCTAAGTTAATACCCTTTTGTGCATAACTTGTTGTAGTTTCCCCTGCACCTTTGTCAACAGGTGCACTAATTGTTGCACCACCATCTAAGACGTTGCCTGTAGCTGTTGCTGTTACCTCAGGTACGTCACCAATATTATTCGATGCAGTACCATCAGGGAGTGACAATGTAGCACCTTCTAGTTCTACAGATTTAGCTGTAGGATCAGCAACAGTATCTACAACACTCATAAATGGTGTACCACTAACCTTAACGCTCCAACCAACAAATGTTCCACGAAGATCACTAACACTTACATTAATACCACTATTTGAATTTAATGTAGTATTCGCTGCAGAAATTGCTTCTTTACCAAAATCAACTTTACTTGTGACATTTGTAATTGACAATGATGCACTATTAGGATCTGTTGGATCTATTCCGCCAGCTGTAAACGTGGCACTTGCCGTTGTATCTTTTGATGTAGCAGTATCTGCTGCAGATACCTTACTTATTGTTCCGAAACCTAATACCACACCACTAATCATTACTGTTGTTAATAAAGTTTTTTTCATCATTGTTTCCCCCATTTTTCGTATACACTCACTATAGTCGATATTTGACCTAAAAACGGTCAATATTTCATGGTTAAGTGTTTTCTTTTGACAGTCATAATTACTTAATTCTTATTTAGTTATTCTTTTCTATAAAATTATAATACCAAAATTATTTCATTTAAAACGACCAACATTTACGTGTTAGGTGTCATTTTTTGACGTTATTTTACTGGGACACTTGATAATGTCCAATTCAAGTCTGCTTTATAGGCAGTTGCTCTAAGCTTTGATGGATCTGCCTTTAACAAAATACCGGTTCCATCATCGTTAAACTCCTTTCCTGTATCATTTACACCATTACCTGATAAAACGGTTATGCCAGCATCATTAATGATTTGCTCTGTAGCATTGGCATCACTTTTAAAGACCAAAGCATCTGGATCATCAGTTAATCCTGTTGATTTTACAGTCAACACCCAGTTACCGGCATCCACAGCTGAAAGGTCCACATTAAGACCAATTAATGGTGTTAAATTGGTTTTTTCATTTGGTATTTTAATTTTATCTCCATAATTTAAATTATTAATGCTATTAATTTTTAACGTTTTAGTTGGTTTTTTAACATTAAGGATGAATTTTTTAACAGTCGCATTACCTTGATCATCCGTTGTTGTGACGGTTATTGTATGTTGTTTAACCGTCAAGTCGGTCATCTTAATCGTATTAGTATGATCTTTACCTAGCGTTTTACTATTATCGTACTCCTCCTTATATTGACTGGTGTGTGCTACATCACCATAAGAATCTGTAATTTGAGTTGTTAAGGTCGTTGCATGATCACTATTCACCGTGTAGCTCACTGGGTACTCAGTACTTGCGACATCAACTACTGGGATATCCGTATTAGTCGTACTGTCTAATTTATCGCCTGCAATTGCATCTACTTTAATCTTAGGATTTGGTATGGTTACAATGATAGTTCCCTTAGTTGGAAAACTAGTTCCCCCACCTATTACTCTTGTAGCTGTAAGCTCAACTTTATTTTCCCCAATTGCTAGATCAGAATTTTTAATTGTAACTGGTGCTTGCATGAGTGTTTCTATTGGATCATACGATGTTGGATGAAAAGGTGCGTAAATTGTTGCCGTACTATCTGGTTTGGTTACTTGCACATTGAATACGTAGTTATCTAAAGATACGGCAGGATAGTACCCAGGTGATCCTTCTGGTGTTCCTGAGCCATCAACGCTATTTCCATTACCCGCATCATCCTGACTATAAAATAGGTCAGCTAACGCTGCATCTGCAGGCATTATTGTTGATTCTTTGCTAAGTACATCGTCAATGCTAATCGTTTTTTTACTTCCACCCAGAAACATCCCTACAATCTCTGCATTTTTATAATCATCAAATAACGTACGTGTTGTGCTACTTTGTTTTTTAGCCTGTTCTACTTGTTTCTTTTCGTCTTTTTGACTATCTAGTTTTTCACTAGATAGTGTAGACGACGCTGATTCTGAACTTGTTGCATTTGTCGTATCAACTTCTGAATCTATTTTTTCATCAGATACACTACTACTTGAGCTACTAGAATCTGCCTTATTTGATTCTGTTGATTCACTTAATACATTTTCTAAAGTTTGCTCTTTTATAGTCGCAATACTTGAACTAGTTGCTTCTTCTTGTTCACTTGCTGATATAGTTTCATTCAACGCTGTTCCCCCGAACAACATCATCGCACACAAACTACCTATCACAATTCTATTTTTTGGTTTCATAATAATCCCCCAGGATTCTCTTTTTAGTTTATGTCGTTAACCAATTACCGTTATAATATCATCTATATTCGGTAGACAACATTCAACATTTGCGACCTAGATGTGTTTTTTTGACATTTTAATCATAATTATATTTACTTCTTATAGTATGTATCACAAAATTTGATTGTACTTTATTTCATTTTTCTTTATACTTAACCATAGCTATCACTGCACCAGTATCATAAAATATTTTATCCATATGGAGGCTATTATTTTGCTAGAATCAGAAAAAACATTACGTTGGTATAACGTTGCTTTAATTGCATTCGTTTCCGTTTGGGGACTTGCAAATGTCTTTAACAACTTTGCTAACCAAGGACTCACTGTTATTACATCTTGGATTTTAATCATGATTTTTTACTTTGTTCCTTATACTTTAATTGTTGGTCAATTAGGCTCAACATTTAAAGATGCCAGCGGTGGTGTGTCTTCATGGGTGAAAGAAACTTCAACCAAGAGACTTGCCTACTATGCAGCTTGGACTTATTGGGTCGTACATATTCCTTACCTAGCACAAAAACCACAAGGTATTTTAATTGCCTTTAGTTGGTTATTCAAAGGTAACGGAAATTTCGTTAATGAAACTTCTGCTATGACCGTTTCACTTATGGGCTTAGTCATTTTCATTTTCTTCTTATGGATTGCCTCAAAGGGACTTGCTACTTTAAGTCGAATTGGTAGTGTTGCCGGAACAGCAATGTTCGTTATGTCATTATTATTCATCTTGTTGGCAGTTTCAGCGCCATTCATGACGCATGCTAAAATTCAAACACCTGATATGGGTGCCATTAAATCATATCTACCTAACTTTAACTTCGCCTACTTCACAACGATTTCAATGTTAGTTTTCGCTGTTGGTGGTGCTGAAAAGATTTCTCCCTATGTTAATAAAACAAAAAACTCAGCTAAAGAATTTCCAAAAGGAATGTTAGCATTGGCCGCAATGGTTGCCATCTGTGCTATTTTAGGTTCGTTCGCTATGGGATTCTTATTTAACGGAACTAACATCCCTGATGATTTAATCACAAATGGTCCTTACGAAGGTTTCTTACGTCTTGGTAGTTTCTATCACGTAGGTAATTTATTCATGATTCTATACGCAATTGCCAATGCGATGGCTCAAATTTCAGCGCTTGCTTTCTCAATTGATGCACCATTAAAAATTCTTTTAGGTGATGCTGATCCAAACTTCATTCCTAAAAGCTTGTCAAAACTTAATAAAAAAGGAACTCCCGTTAATGGTTATGCCATGACTGGTGTTTTAGTTAGTATTTTAATTATCATTCCTGCAATCGGGATTGGTAACATGAACGCATTATACAAATGGTTATTGAACCTAAATGCGGTTGTCATGCCTATGCGTTATCTCTGGGTATTCTTCGCTTACATGCTATTAAACAAACAATTGAAGAATTTCAAAGCCGGTTACAAGTTTGTTAAGAATCCTGTCGTTGGTTACATTGTTGGTGCTTGGTGTTTCTTATTCACTGCATTCGCTTGTATCCTAGGAGTTGTTCCTAAATTAAACTACTCAGATAGCCCTTCTAACTACTTGTTCCAATTAACACTTAATATTGTCACACCACTTGTCTTAGTTGCATTAGGTTTAATCCTCCCTGCAATTGCACGTCGCGGTAACAAAAAAGCCCTATAAAATTAATCTTAACTAAAATCTTATATTCACAAATAAACCTTATGCCTAAAAGCATAAGGTTTATTTAATTTTATGGTTTTTAATTTTCATATTAGGTATACTAGAGCAGTTAAATAAAATTTTGGAAGGAATCTATTTGTATGAATATTATTGTTATGTTAAAAGTTATTATTTTGGGAGTTGTCGAAGGAATTACAGAATGGCTTCCTATTAGTTCAACGGGACATATGATTTTAGTTGACGAATTTTTACAACTAAAAGAAAATGCTGCTTTCATGGAAATGTTCTTCGTTGTTATCCAACTGGGCGCTATCCTAGCAGTTTGTGTGTTGTATTTCCATAAATTAAATCCTTTTTCTCCAAAAAAATCGCAATTAGAAAAAAGAGATACGTGGTCTCTATGGAGTAAAGTCATTGTAGCTGTACTTCCAGCTGCTGTGATTGGGTTAGTTGCTGATGACTGGTTAAATGCGAAATTATATAATTTCCCAGTTGTTGCCTTAATGTTAATTATTTATGGTGTTTTATTCATTATTATTGAAAACAAAAAAGCCGATGCTGTTCCTTCTATTACATCATTCAATCAAGTTACTTACAAAACAGCGTTACTAATCGGTGTTTTCCAAGTTCTTGCTTTAATTCCCGGAACATCACGTTCTGGTGCAACTATTTTAGGTGCCATTTTATTAGGGACTTCTCGATTCATTGCTGCTGAATTTTCATTTTTCTTATCAATTCCAGTTATGTTCGGTGCCAGTCTACTCAAATTAGTTAAATACTTCCATAATGGTTATAGCTTTACCGGTGATCAAACAGCCGTCTTATTACTTGGTTGTGTAGTCGCATTCTTAGTTTCAATTGTTGCAATCAAATTCTTGATGGGTTACATCAAGTCGAAAGATTTCAAACCATTTGGTTGGTACCGTATTATTTTAGGTGCCTTGCTACTCGTTTACTATTTCTTCATTAAATAATTAGACAAAAAAACGCCGATAATATCGGCGTTTTTTTATTTAGTTTTCTTGGCTGGTGCTTTTTTCTTAGTAGTTACTTTCTTTACAGCCGGTTTCTTTTTAGCGGGTACCTTTTTGGCCACGGGCTTTTTCTTGGCTGCCGCCTTTACAGTTGTCGTTTTTTTCTTTGTTGTCGCTTTTTTTGTAGCCGTCGTCTTTTTAACTGCTGGTTTCTTTTTAACAGCTGGTTTTTTCTTAGCTGGAGCTTTCTTTTTCTTTTCAACGACAACTGGTTCTTTTTCTTCAATAATAGGTGGATTTTCAAGGAAAGCTATCTTTTCAGCAATCATAGTTGTGCTTGTCATATTATGATCACTGGGGTTTTCTAAATAATTAGTCACAGATGTAATTTCATCGATTCTTAATTTAGATGCGTTCAGAATTGGTGACTCAACAATCAGATAGACATTAACTTCTGCTTCATCTGTTACTTCATTAAAGAAGCTGGGTAACTTTTTATAATATTTGTATGGTAAATTAAGGATATTTGCTTCAAGTGTAAAAATTGCGGTACCTTCAGGATATTCAATCATCAATTGAACTTCTACAAGCTTACCATCCCGTACATTGTTTTCTAAATCAGCATAACACTTAGCGAATAATTCTGGTACACCAATCGCTTGGACATCTTCTGGTGTGGCAGTATAAAAAATCTTTGTGTACGCCTCTAACTCAATAGCGGACATGAATTGTTCAACGGTCATTTTCATTAGTTATCTATCCTCCGTATTCTCTCTACATAGTCCATAATATCCTAGATGGCAATAATTGCAAAACATAAATAAAAAAAGGATAACTTTTGTTATCCTTTTTCACTAATACTACTTATTTAGTTGGTACATTACTCAAATTCCATTGCACTGAAGCATCATATTCTTCACTTCTAACCTCGCTAGGTTTAACACGCAATAGAATTCCCGTATCTTTTGCCCACGTTTTAGTTATCTGGTTAGGAGATGAGTTCCCACCCGCAATATCTATCGAATGGTCTTTTAAAGGTGTCCCAATATCTGTCGCTTTTTCTTTGTAAATTAATGCATCTTTTAGCACAGTGCCGCTGGCTCCAACAACATCAGTTCCAGTCAGCTTTAAATTCCATGTACCTGGTACCGATGCAACTACCTGTATACTTAATTCTTCTACAGGGCTATAGGTTGTTTCTTCGTTGGGTATTGGAATATCACTTTGTCCAAAATTTAATGCACCCGTTACCGATGCTATTTCTAAAACACCTGGATCATTAACAGTGATAATTTCTTGACCCGTTACTGAATTACCATATTGATCTTCAACACTTACCGTATAAGTATTTTTTCCAACGTTTAACTTATCTGCAGGCAGCACTTCAGCGTAGTCAATGCTACCCAACTTATTGAATAGCATTGATTTATCACTAAAGGCTTTACCATTCAGCATCGTTGTTATCGTAACGTTATCATTTTCCATTAGTGTATCTGTTTTAACGTTACTCGTAACTTTAATCGACTGACCACTATCAATTGTTTTATCAAGCAATCCTGAAAGTGTCATCTTCTGCTTTAATGCCTTAATGGTAAACGTAGCTAGCTGAGATCTTACTATCGTATTTTGACCATTAAATGTACTAATTGGACTTGTTACTTTGGTATCTGTAGCAACAATTTTAGCTGTCCCATTCATACTGATCGTTGCTGTATCATTACTTTTTGATAAGTTTTTATTTAGACTTGATGTAATGACACCATCTTTAGTTGTTGTATCAAATGTTTGCGTTGTTCCATCGGCGTATTTAATGATACCTTCTTTGTCTAACGTCACAGCATTAGGCGTTTTTAACGAAGCAACGATTTTTTTCCAATCTTGCTTTCCATCATTGTATTTCAAAGTTGTTTGAAGATTAAGTTTATCCCCGCTGTTAGCAATTCCTGATGCGGTAATGTCCTTATTGTTCTGGGTAGTATCTGTCACTTTTTGCGTCGCCGTAACAGAAACTAAATCAGATATTTCTTCAAACATCACTAAATTTGTTTCCCAGTTACCGCCTGTTGCGCCCGTAAATCCCCAAGTCACTTGACCATCAGTGCTCGCAAATTTACTTTTATCAATTGGAACTGTCTTTGCAAGACCACCACCTAATACATCACCCGTACCGGGGACTTTATCTCCAATAGTATAGGTCATTGAGCCGGCAGTTGTAGACGTTGATTTATAATCAATTGACACATGCCACCATCTTCCATTAGATAAGTCAGCGACAGCAAGTAGTCCATCATGAGTTAATTTATTATACTTACTTAAAAAACCATTTTGTTCATAAGTAGCCCTTTGATTAGGATAATTGCTTGCCAGATGATTGTCTTGGATAGTGTTTAAATTATCAAATCCGTTACCCTTGCTTGCCTCACTATTTTTATGTGTATCAAATTCTAACGCCCATGAATTTTTAATAGCTGTTCCTGCAACGGTAGATTCTGATCCACCTTTATCAACACCCCAAACACCTAATGATTCGCCTCCACCAGAAATAGCACTGAGACCACGGCTATCATTTTGTAAAACAAAAGCCATCCCATCACCAGAATTAGCACCCTGATTACCGAAATACATCCACATTGACATTTTATTATTTTTATTAAGATTAAATTTATTGTTTGCTGTAGACCAGGCAGATCCCACTTGGTTAGTTGCATCCGTAATTTTTATAATTGATTTATCTGCGTTATCTGCTGTTTCAGAAACAACATTACCACTAGCATCGAATGTTACAATTTTTGCATTATTTTGTGTTCCTGTTGTTCCAGGTGTCAAAAGTCCATTTGATACTAATGCGTCTGGTGCCGATGCCACTGCGTTAGAATAATCATCAGCATTAACACCTGTAGAGCTAAGCCCTAATGTCACTAACACACCTGTAAAAAGTACAGCTTTCAGCCGTAATATTGTCATAATCCTATCTCCCCCCGGACATTTGAATTTAACCGACAATTAAGTTTATTATTAATTATTTGGTACATTCGTTAGCGTCCAATCTAATTCAGAACTATAGGTTTCAGCTACTTTAATTTCACTTGGTTCAACATCCAATACAATTCCAGAATCTGCTGACCAACTTTTTTCAACCGTAGTTGCTTGACCTACTCCTGTAGACACTATTGTACCATACGTTGGAGAAAGCGGTAACGTGTTTTCCTGATTTGAATTACGAAACCCAATAGTTGAATGCTTTAAAGTACTTTTATCACTTGCTGCAGTTAGTGGTCCTGCAGTCACAGACAATGTCCAGTTTTTAGCTGCTGACGTTTCTAACTTAAGCATATAGCTTGAAGCACGGTTTAAAATACTTCTTTTCGCTGGTATTTTATTATTAAAATTAATTGAATCATCTGATGAAATACTCAACAATCCTACGACAACAGAGATTGTTTGGTTATTAGAAATGTTTCCTTCAGAATCAACCGAATAAATAGTTAACTCGTGCGTTCCAATGGCAAACTTAGTTGTATCTAGTGCTACACTATGATCTTGTGTCGAACCTGGTTTAGTATTTGTATATTTTTCTAATTCAACAGGTGTTCCAGTACTTCCTTCTTTATAGTACGTTGTTAACGCTGCACTATTATCAGCTACTTGGAAAATCAATGTATATGGCGCTACAACGGTTCCTTTATTATCATTTAAAGTTAAAACGGGTTTAATATTAATTTTTTGTGTATATTTTTGCGTCGTATTACCATCTGGATCTGTTACTTGAACATTATAAGAATATTCGCCAGTGGTTAGTTTGTCCTTTGGAATCGTTACGTTAAATGTACCATCCGTTGCGACATCACCCTTAATAGGTGTTGTATCCTCATTAAGTGTCACACTGGCCGTTGTTCCTTTAGCAAAAGTTCCACCTAAACTAGATTTTACCGTTCCACTAATCGTCGCATCCGTTCCATAATTAATATCAATATCTTTAAGGCCATCAATCGTTAAGGCTGTTTTTGGTGATGCTTTAATCGTATAGCTAATAGGATTAGAATCAATCATTGCATTGCTTCCGATGAATTGACCTGCTGAAACAGTCACTGGTGTATCCACTTCAACTGGCATTACTTCACCGATAAATGAAATATGTGAACTTTGTCCAGGTGTAGATAATTCAGGTATTTGCGCGCCGGATAACCCAGCAGGGTCACTTCCATAGATATTACTAGGAAATTTTCCTGTACCAAAATCGTTAGGTATTTCATACCCAGTCCATTTTATATTATTAGCCGGGTATTTTAAATATCCACCTATGCCTGTCCACGATTGTTTTCCACTATCGTAAGTTACGGTAGTGTTGAATTTTACTTTATCTCCAGCTTTTACTTCTCCATTAGCCGAGACATCCTTGTTATTTTGTGTAATATCCGTCATAGTTTGTACCGCAGTCGCATTAACAAGACCTGGTACAGTTTCAAACATAACTAAGTTATTTTCAAAAGAGTCACCCGTTGACCCTGTAAATCCCCAACGGATTTTACCCGTTGTAGAATTAAATTTCGATTTATCAATTGGAACACTTGCCGTCTGCCCTGTCTGACTTGTATCTTCAGTAGGATCCAAGTCTTCTGTTCCTGAAATTGGTTTTTTATCATCAATCGTATATGTCATTGACCCAGCACTCGCACTCACTGATTTATAATCAATTGTCACATGATGCCATGCCCGATTTGATAAGAACCCATTATAATTAATAAGGCCTAAATGATTTAGTTTAACTGAAGAAGAGATTGTATGATTATCCGTGTATGTTGCCTCAACAGCTGGATACCCACTACCAATATGGTTAGGTGCTAAACTAGGATCTAAATCAAATCCGTTTCCTGAACTATTACCATTATTCAAATGAGTATCAAATTCTAGCGCCCAACTATTTTGAATAGCGCCTCTAGCAGTATTATTGGGGGATCCCGTACCCACTGAATCGTCTCCCCAAACACCTAACGTTTCACCTGCTTTAGTTGCAATAGCAGCATTTCCTTTTGCATCATTTTGAAAAACAAGTGCCATCCCATCCCCAGCAGTATTCGTTTTGCTACCAAAATAAATCCACATAGAAGCTTTACTACTTGTATTAATATCAAATGAATTTTCGTCTGTTGACCAAATTGCTGCTTTTTGATTCTTAGCATCCGTAATTTTAACCATCGTTTTAGCAGCCAGATTAGTCGAATTAGGATCTTTATTGGTATCGGTTAATTCGACCATACCACTAGTTGCTACTACTCCAGCACCAGTACCCGTCTGGAATAAATTTGTCATTAAAATTGCTCGAGGTGCTGATGCTTTTGCAGAATCATAATCCGCATCTGCCTTGATACTTGTTACATTAACTAAAAAGAATAACCCAAAAGTTAGTAGTGTTAATTTTAATTTATTATTAATTTTCATGTTGGCCCCCACCTATTTTCCCCAAAGTTCATCTATAATAACTAATATGATAGCATGATACAGACAAAAAAAAACATCAAAAATAGAGGGTACCCCCACACTTTTTGATGTTATTTAAAAAATAAATGATTTTATTATTAATCTAAATTATCATTCATAAACTTAACGACTTTTTTAGTATATAATTCTGGATCCTTACTGAACGCTTTTCCGTGACCTGCGCCCTTCACAATCCACAATTCCTTCGTACCTGCTGAGGCTTTGTAGTTGTCATAAACCATTGCGCTAGGAACGAAATCATCCTTGTCGCCATGAATGAATAATGTTGGTAATTTATTTTTCTTTAATTGTTTAACAGAGTCAGCTTCTGCAAAAGAGTAGCCCGCACGTAACTGAGTTACCCAACTAGAAGTTGTTATTAATGGTTCTTTTGGTAAATTGAATTGGAGTTTCAATTGATAAGCTAACAAATCTTCAACATTTGTATAACCACAATCTTCAACAATTGCTTTAACTTGAGTTGGTAACTTTTCACCACTCATCATCATGACAGTAGCACCACCCATGCTAACTCCAAACAAGCCAATCTTTTGATCTGTTCCCTTTTCGGCAATTAATTTTTTGGTCCATTTAATGTAATCTAAGCGATCTTTCCATCCGAAACCAATATAATCGCCCTGACTTTTACCTTGGCCTCGATCATCTGGCGCTAAAACGTTATAGCCATTATCATGAAATAATTTTATATATGAAGCCATACTTTCTTTATTTTCCATGTAACCATGTGCCACAACAACTGTTTTTAAAGATTTAGTTGCCGCCGGTACATAGTCAGCAACTAATTTTAAATTTTCACCTGCTGATGTTTCTGTCCAGTTTTCTTTTTTAGTACTGGCCAACCATTTTTTTGCTTCAATTGTTCGCTTTGGTGTTCCTTTTGATGTTCCCGTTAATGTTTTTTCTGTATTTTGAATGGCATAGTGATAGAGATAGAAACTACCCCCTGTAATTGCAACCGCTAATAACACTAAAATACTGACAATCCAAATTATAATTTTCTTTTTCATTCAAAGAAACTCCTTTATCGTTTATGCCATTAACGTATTATAGCATTGTTTATTTTATAATTCACGTTTTAATTTAAAAAAATAACCACATTAGTTGGATAAACTAGTGTGGTTACTAAATAAATAACGGTTTATTTAATTTCTTTAACTTCTTTTAATACGTTTTGCATTACTTTTGCTTTTGTTTGTGCCTTGAAAATTGTTGTTGCTTGTTCTGCAATCTTAGCTTGATCAGCTTTCGAGATTGATGCATCTTTCATCATAGCATTTGTGACAGCTGCTTTAACAAAAGTAGCACCATCCGCAGCAAGTTTAGCTTTTCCTGCCTTTGTATTCATTTTAGCTGCTTCTACTTTAGCAATTTTAGGCATGGCCTTAGCTTGCTTAACCGTTAATGTTGTCCAACTCTTTTTAACGTAGAATGTATGCGTACGTTTTACTAAAGTTTTATCGTTATTAGCGATACCAAACATTAATCGATACCCATTACCTTTATAAGTCCAACGGGTTTCTTTAGTAACTAATTTGTTACTCTTAGCATTTTCAACAATCTTGCTAGTTGTATCGTCTGTCTTAGTTGCCTTTGTTTTCTTTTGTGATGCCGTATTTTTATAAATAACGACTTTTTCAGATCCATCTGTACCGATAGGCTGATATAGTAACATGTCCATCTCTTTAGAACTAGAAGCTAATTGTTCTGTCTTAGTTGTCGTTACTTTTTCCATTCCATAATGTGCACTGTAGTTAGCAACAATTAAGCCACCTGTAAGAATAATACAAAGTGCAAAAATGCCACCTAAAATGTAGCTCAGTACATTATTACGGATGAGGTTCCACGTAAGGAAGAATAAAATAATTGAAAGAATTAATAATAAAATAATCATTATTTATTACCTCCATTTTTTAAAACTTGTTGTTTTGATTTTAAGAAGAATGAAAATCCGAGCCCAACCACACAGAAAACGACTGCGATGATAAAGGCAGCATGATAACCACTTAATGTCGCATCAATAGCTTTTGTTTTGTAATCTAATGGTGCCGATTTAAGCATTGATTTAGCTGGTAATGCAGCTGTTGTTACATTTGTTAGAACGGAAATCATAACCGCTGTTACGATTGAACTTGCGATTTGACGAGCTGTATTATTAACAGCCGTTCCATGACCCATCAAGTTAGCTGGTAATGCATTCATCCCTGATGTTGTTGTTGGCATCATAACCATTGAAATCCCAAACATACGAACTGCATACATAATTGTGATGTATAAAGTTGGCGTATCTTTTGTTAAGAAAACGAATGGAATTGTACCAAGTGTTAATAAGAACATACCACCAGTTGCCAATTTCTTAGCACCATAAATATCGAATAATCGTCCCGTTATCGGACTCATAATCCCCATCATTAAAGCACCAGCCAATAAGGTTAATCCTGACTCAAATGCGCTATCTCCACGTACAATTTGGAGATACATTGGTAGAATCATTTCAACACCGATCATAGCCATGTTAACAATTGAACTTAAAACGGCTGCAATTGTGTATTCTTGGGAAGCAAAAACACGTAATTCCAAGAAAGGATTTTCCATTGTTAATTGACGCCATATGAATAAACCAATAAAAATAACACCCACAACAAGGAAACTAAGTACTGAGGTACTTCCCCAGCCGTTATCTCCAACTGTTGAGAATCCATAAAGTAAGCCACCAAATCCAATTGTTGATAAAATCAATGATAAGACATCAATTTTAGATTTGTGTGTTTTGATGACCGGTTTCATAAACCAGAAAGAAGCCACAAAAACAATTCCTACTAATGGAATAATCATACCAAAAAGATCACGCCATGAAGCATTATCAATAACCCAACCTGAAAGTGTAGGTCCAATTGCAGGAGCTAGTCCGATAACTAAACCGGCAAGTCCCATTGAAGCACCACGTTTTTCGGGTGGGAAAATTGAAAGCATAATCGTTTGTAATAAAGGCATTGTTACCCCAACACCGACTGCTTGAACTAAGCGAGCTGTTAACAATACCCCAAAATTAGGTGCGATAAATGCTAAAACTGTTCCTAATTCAAAGATACCAATAGCACCTATGTATAACCATTTGGTATTTACACGACTACTTAACCATGCACTAACTGGAATTAAAATCCCGTTGACTAACATAAATCCTGTTGTTAACCATTGAACAGTTGACGTTGTTACGTCAAATTCATCCATTAATGTTGGAAATGCAGTTGCTAAAATTGTTTGATTCAAAACCGTACAAAATGTCCCTACTAATAAAATTGCAATTAGCATGGGGCGATTATATGGTTTACCCTTTGCATCTAATCCATCCATACTTAAAACCTTCTTTTTCTTTAATTTATCTTCGAAGACTAATATAAGACTATCTCGCTTTAATGTCAAGTAAGTTGACAAACGTTTTAATATATATATAATCAGTATAGTAAACATCACAATGAGATTGTTAGATAAATTTTTATTTAGGAGGTATATTCGTTTGGCAGATATGGACGATATTGCAAACATTAAAGATTATGCAAAAAGAATGGCCGTTATTATGAAGAATGATACATTTTCAATCGGAATCGGTGAAATTGCCGAAACAACTGGGCTCACTCAGAGTCAAATTCGTTATTGGGAACAAAAAGGCTTTATTGATTCTATTAATACTAATAAAAATCAGAATAGAAAATATTCTTACCATACCTTATCAATTATTCGATTAATTAAATCTTACTTAGACTCTGGATTTACACTTAAAACAGCTGCCGCTAAAGCAAATGCCCATAAAGAAATGGGTAAAATGGTTCGTCAGATATTTACGGATCGTTTCGTTGGCGTGGAAGAAATCGATGGTTTACCCTGTATTAATCTCGGTTTCTTTGATAAAGAAGAAACTCAAACGTTATACATTGTCATTCATGATGACTCAACTGAAATAAAAGTTGTTCCGGTAAAATAAAGAAGCTTTCAATACTTGTTTGTAGACAAGTATTGAAAGCTTCTTTATTATCATATCTATTTTAGACCCATAATCCCCCATGCAATCATGCCAATGAGTGCAAAAATAATCCAGTAATAGCGAGCTAGGAATTCCCACCCATTATTAATCGGTTTATATTGCCACTCACGCCATCTATGATTTTCGTGCCAATCTTTATCTGATTCATCTTCTTCTATAAATCGTTTAATTCTAGTTTTAAACTCTGACGTTTTTTTCACTGGCATCGCCACCAAAAAGTAATATTTCTACAGGGACGTCTAAAATTTTGGCTACCGATTCAATTTTTCCCAAATCAGGTTCAGCTTCTCCTGTTTCCCATTTTGATACAGCTTGTCTTGATACAAACAATTGATTTGCCAATTCTTCTTGTGACATTTTTTTCTCTTTACGTATTTTAACGAGTTGTTCCGCAAATATAATTTTCATCCCTATAACCTTCTTTCCTCTATTTAACATCTCAAATATTAGCATACAGCAAGGGGTGCAACAGGCAACCGCTAGTTGAAAGGGCCGCAACTAAAAATAGCATGCGGCAAATTAAATTTGCAACACACTATTTGTCTAGATTTAGTTTTGTTTTTTAATCAACTAACCGCTCAGGCATCATATCTTTTAAAAATTCAACAGCACCATCGCTAACCATTAATTTTTCCCGATCATTTTTAGCTAAGGTTCTTTTTATAGTTTCTTCTTGTCCATTCAATAACTTTGATGTCCACTTAGGATCAATTAAGAGTGAACGACCAACGGCTACTAAATCAGCGTTAGCCAAAACACCATTAACATCTTCCCGAGTCCGAACATCTCCTACCCCGATTAATGGAACACGACCATTTATCTTTTCTTGGACATAATCCATTCTTGATTTTTCATTGAAATTTATATTTCTCGAAACACTATTATACTTACCTAATGAGATATGTAGATAATCTAATTTTTTATCAGCAAGTTTATCAATCAAAATCATTGAATCTTCCATACTAATACCTGGCTTTTCATATTCTTCAGGCGAAAAGCGGTAACCAACAATAAAATCTTTTACACCTGATTGATCAACACTCTCAATAACACCATCAACTACATCATTAATGAATTTAAATCGCTTATCAAGCGTGCCACCCCAAGCATCATGACGTCTATTTGAGTGTGGTGAAAAAAATTGTTGTAGTAAATACGTATTCGCACCATGCAGTTCAACGCCATCAAATCCCGCTTTAATTGCTCGTTTTGTTGCTGATTTAAAGGATTCAATCAACTCTAAAATTTCAGTTTCTGACAATGCTTTAGGAATTTCTGCGTCTGGTCTTTCTGCCGCAACAGCACTGGCTGAAACTGGTAATTGTCCTCTAAGTACCGTTGAATTTGTCATACGACCCGCATGGAAAATTTGTAAAATAGCTTTAGTCCCATTCTTTTTGATTGCCGATGCCAATCTCGTTAGCCCGGGAATAAACTTATCATCATAGATGGCAAGTGAGCCTTCCCAACCTTTTCCATTTGCTTGGACACTGGTAGCTGCCGTAATAACAGCCCCAACTTCGCCTGAATGTAGTGCATAATAATCTGATTCATCATGTGTAACAACTTCATCATAGTAGCTCATCTTAACGGTCATTGGCGCCATTAAGATTCTATTTTTCAATTCCAATCCCCGCCTGAATCTAAAGGTATCCGTCATCTTTTTTGTCATCGTTATTCTCCCATTCAGTCGTTAGTTTTATTTAAATTAGTCATACCATACTACTCAAAATTATGTTGCTAGATTAAATGATGCGCTCATTGTCTCACTTACAAAGAAATCTCTCAATGATGATAAATCTTAATTTTTTCTATTATTCAAACTCAATTATTATGATTCCTTCATCAGATAGGTATAATAAAATTAAAATACATGCTATTTAAGGAGCAAACCATTATGAAATTCAGACAATTAATTTATACAGTAACTCTTACAACATTAGCTGTCTTGAGTCTAGGATCTGTTGCCTCTGCTGCAACTAATGATTCAAGCTCAGCTTCATCAACATCGGGCACAACAACTGACTGGTCAAATCCAGTTGTCACATTAGGAACAAGTTTAACAGATTCACAAAAATCAGGAACACTTTCAACTTTAACAGCTAGCTTAAACGGTAGTTCTTCATATTCGACATTACCCGTAAATGGCGCAACTTTAGTTAAATATCTCAATAGTTCTGGTGGCTCATTTACATCAACTTCAGGTGTCTGGTCATCTGCTATGGTTCAAAAAACGAGCAGTGGTTCTGGTATCAACGTTGAAATTTTAGACTACAATGGTAAAAATAACATCACCACAATTACAGAAAACCAATATAAAAACGCCGCATTAACAGCTGGTGTAACTGATGCCAATATCTATGTCACTTCTGCTACACCAATAGATGGATCAGGTGCTTTAGCTGGTGTTTATGCAGCCTTCGCTACAAACGGGGACGCTCTAAATACAAAACAAGTCACTGCCGCACAAAATGAAATGTCGACTTTAAGTGACATTACACAAGCCAATAAAAGCAAAGATGGGTATACTGATTCACAATTGAATAACGCTGTAGCCGGTGCTAAAAATGATATGGCTAAAGAAGGTAGTTCTATTACAAATAATCAAATTACTACTATTGTAAATAACCAAATCACAAATAATAACTTAACAAATGTCATTACTGATAATCAAAAACAAGATATTATTGCCGTGTTAATCAAGATTCGTGATTCAGGTGCTTTAGATTCATCAAATTTCAAATCACAAGCAAGTAAAGTTGCAACAAATATTCAAGATGGTGCTAAAGATATTTTCAGCAAATTAGACACAGCTGAAAATCGAAACTTCCTACAAAAAATTTGGGACGCAATTGTTTCATTTTTTAACGCTATCTGGTCAGCTATTAGTTCTTGGATTTCATAAATAAAACTAACCATATAGGTTTTAAGAAGAACTTACAGTTTTAGACTAAAAATCTTACTGTAGGTTTTTTTAGTTAACTAATCAAACGGAGGCATGATACTATCACGAAGAAAAAAATATTAAGTGTCATTTTCATCCTATTAATAGTAAGTGCCGCATGTACCTTTTACGCATTTAAAATAGAGCCTTACCGCGTTGTCGTTAAAAATATTGCTTTAAATAAGGCAGATACTACTAAAAAGAAACTTAAAATTGTGCAAATTAGTGATGTCGAAATAGCAGATGATTATACACCTGAAAATTTCGGAAAAATTGTTAATAAAATCAATCAAGAAAAACCAGATTTGGTCTTATTTACAGGTGATTTATTCAGCAATTACAATCAATACCATCCCGTAACAGCTATTGTTCAAAAACTAAGTGAAATTAAATCAACCTATGGAAAATACGCAGTATATGGAAATAAAGATTACGGTGGCGGTGCAGCCAGAGTTTACACTACTGTAATGAATCAAGGTGGTTTTACTGTCCTTAAAAATAGTTCAACGACTATCAATGTAGGTGGAAATTCATCCATTTGGTTGGGTGGTGTAGATGACTCTCAATTAGGTATCCCCGATGTCCAAACGACAGTAGCTCCTGATAAATCCAATTCAACGTACCATATTTTAATGGCTCATGAACCTAGTTTGTCAAATGGTTCATTTAATACCGTCGATTTAATTTTAAGTGGTCACACACATGGTGGCCAAATTCGTATTCCTTTCACTAATAAAGGATTATTATCTGATCATGACGGAGATGGTGGCTACTCTAGTGGCCTTTATACACTAAAGAACAATACAAAATTATATGTTAATAGTGGTATTGGAACATCTCGAATCTCAGCTCGATTCCTAGTACCTCCACAGATTGCAGTATTTGACTTGTATCTTTAGTAATAGTCATTTTAAGCTACTCATAATTATTGGACAAAAAAAGTGTATCGTCAAAAATTAATTGACGATACACTTTTTTTAAACATTTTTACGTTTGAAAACAAAATAACCTAAAAATAAAAATAGTGCCGTATAAGCTAGATTACCTATAATCAATTCGTTATTCGTTAATTGAGTTAGTTTTTCAAACTCCTGTCCGTCTGCCCACTGATTACTTAAATTCATCATATTAAGTGGATTCCATTTAATCCAATCCCATTTAGCAATAGCTAACATTTGGATTCCTGATAAAATAGATGTTAAGAAATAAAAAACAATACCAGCTGCAATCGAAGCACCTGAACTACTAAAGATACTAGCCAATAATAATACCAAACTTAAAATCAACCAGGTACTAATAAAATTCCCCACTAACGTTGTTATTAAAGACATAACAATCGTTTGGTTATCTATTTTATCTGACAAGGATACCATTGGTAAAAGCACTAATTTAGCTATAATTGAAGCCACGAATATTAAAACATTCAAATAAATCGAATAGATTAATATTGTAAGCCATTTACTAGCTAAAACAGCTCCACGTGAATATTTCCGATAAAGCAAATCCTTAATTGTACCAAACTGTGTTTCCATAGCAATAATAACACTTGCTGACGCAATTAAAATGAAAATAATTAATTGAATAGATCCAAATCCACTTTGTACCATGCTTGCTGGATCGAAAATCGAACTATATATTTTTGTTAAAAGTGCTACCCCAAAAATAAAAACAAGTAATATCGCTGATATAATCGCTGTAGATTTCTTTTTACCTAACTTAAATAATTCTTGTTTAACTAAAGTTAACATTAAGCCTTACCTCCGTCATTACTATCTAATAAATTCAATAGTGATTCTTCCATATCATGTTCTTGATGACGTACATCATTTATTTGAATTTTATTATCGTAGAGCACTTGGATAATATTTGCTAAAGTATCTTGTTCGTCTACCTTTACTTTAACTGTTTGATCAACTGCCAATTCATAATTAGCGGCCTTTAAAAGAACTTTAGCTTGCTCGTTTGACGTCGTCTCTAGTAAAACATATCGCTTACTACTATCACTTAATTCAGTAGTAGACATTGCTTTCATTATTTTACCTTCATTTAAAATAATAAAGTGATCAACAATTTTCTCTAATTCACCTAAAATATGACTTGAAATCAAGAACGCTGTCCCGCGTTTAGATAACTTTAAAACAAGTTCGCGGACATCACGTGTTGCTTGAGGATCTAATCCGTTCATAGGTTCATCTAAAATAATTAATCTTGGTCTATTTAATAAAGCTAATGCAATTCCTAATTTTTGCTTCATTCCTAATGAATATGATTTAGCTTTACGATTAATGTAATCTGTCATATGCAAATCAGCAACAATTTCATCTAATTCTTCTTTGGTATTGATTTCAGAGAATAATTTTAAATGATCATAGCCACTTAAAAATGGATAGATACCAGGATATTCAATTAAGGCACCAACTTCTTCTAACCCTTGATGGCTAGTTGTTGATACAATTTTACCGTCAATTGTTATTTCTCCAGTTTGGTAATTTGATAATCCAAGAATTGATTTCATGATGGTTGTTTTACCAGCGCCATTAGCACCAACAAGCCCAACAATCTCACCTTCTGCGATTGTAAAATTAATACCTTTGAGGACTACCTTTTTACCGAAACTTTTAGTTAAATTGTTTATTGTTAACATTTCTTTCAAATTGAATCCCTCCCAATAATTGCTTTTACATTCCTATAAACAGTAGTTTAGCACAATTCCCTTTTATTACATACTAACAAGTCTGTAAGGTCAAAATGGCTACCTATTCTTAGAGAAATAGGTAGCCATTTTACTTTTATTTTTTATTTTTCGAAAAAATACGTTGCAATTTTTGACTAATATTTTGTGGACGATAAATAACAATATAAGCAACAATGACTGTAATACAGCCGCTTATCAAGCCATATCCTATTTTTTCCCCAATTGTATCATAATTAACTACAGCCATTAAAATAGCTATATAAGCCGTTGTAAAAATGAGTAGTGGTAGTTTTAAATAATCGAATTGTAAATAAGGACTATCCTGTTCTAATGATAATTTGTTGAAATAATGAACTGCCATCACTATCATCAATAACCCAGCAATCAAGTATATAAATCCTAGTACAAGATAATAAGTATTAGACATGTCTTGCGTTTGATCAAAAATGAATCCTTCAAAGTAAGCAAACCATATCAAGGCCGAGCCAGTGAATCCCAACGCAGTGACGACAGATGCTACAACCCGACGAACTAAAACACCTACCACAAGGCCAACACTGTATAGCGCAATCAATTGACTACTATCTAAGAATAAATGTATCATTCTATCTGATATAAAATTTGGATTACTTACTGAGATAGCTACATCAGCAACAAATGTTGTTATAATTGAACCTACAATAAAAGTAAGTAAGGCAGGTAGTAACATTAGACCAATTTTTTTTAAGAAAATGCGTTTTCTAGAAAATGAGCTTGAAAATATAAATTCATTAAATTTAGTTTGCATATCATACATATTAGTAAATATCCCTAATAAGATAGCACCCAGACTAAAAATAACTAGTGCTGTTTTTGCATTTTGAAATGTACCATCATGAATACTTACATCTTTTATTTTAATATTATTTTTTTCATATGTTGCTCTGCTAACTGAACCTATTTTACGATGATCCGCTTTTGCCGAATCTTTTTCACTTTGAACAAACTCTGTATAAGTAAGATTGGCCGCGTCTATTCCCGTAGTGTCAACCGAATTATGTAGTGTAAACCCCATAACAACCACAATAAGTGCAACAAGTGATAAAACAATCCACTTATATCTCTGCCAAATAATCTGATTCAATCTTCTATTAACTGTCACTACTTCCCACCTCCGGTATTTTCTTTAGCCGAAAGACTTGCTCGGAATAAATCTTCCAACGTTAACGGTAATTCTTCGAATAATGCCGGATCTTCAGCTTCAATTTGAGCTTCAATTTCATCTGAATAGTGTTCAAATAAAACAGTGACGACACGACCTTGAATACTCATTGCTCGGCTATTTTCTTTAATGAAAGCTGGAATTTCTTTTGATTTAAACACCAATTGAACTTTTCGTGATTCTGAACGCGTGTCTTCCAAACGATAATCACTCACAATATGTCCATCTTTTAAAACCATTGCGCGATCGATTAATCGATCTAATTCTTCTAAATTATGTGAAGAAATAAGTACACTTCGCTGGTCTTCAGCAACGGCATCAATAATAATTTGGAAAACTTGTTTACGGACAATTACATCTAACCCGTCCAGTGGTTCATCTAAAATAACATATGGTGCACCAGTGGAAAAGGCCAAAATAATATTAAATAATCCTTGCATCCCTTTAGAAAATTGACGATATTTTGTTTGTTTAGGTAGGTTGTATTCTGTGACCCAATTATCATATTTTTGACGATCAAACGTTTGATAAGCGAGTTCATAGAATTCGACAATCTTATCTATTGTGTAGCTGTCTAAAAAATTATTCTGTGTATCTAAATAAAAGAGTTTTTCCTTCAATGATGAATCTTCTTTCATCCATTGATCATCAATTAAAATATCACCTTGATCTGGTATGTATTGGCCTGAAATTGATCTGAATAAGGTTGTTTTACCAACTCCATTACGACCAATTAGACCCACTATTTCCCCTGGGACTAAAGACATATTAATATCATTAAGTATCTCTTTGTCACTAATTTTCTCTGATAAACCTTTAATTTCAAATCCCATTCTTAGTCCTCCTTTTCAAAATACGACTTAACCCAACCCTGAATCTCATCTTCTTGGACACCGAGATAGGTCACTTCTTTAATCGTATCTAACAATGCCTCACGATTTTTTTGGATTTGTCGTTCATCGCGATTGCTCTCATTATTGGCTTTGACATATGTCCCTCGACCTTTAACTGTCACGATTACATCCTGTGATTCTAAAACTTTATACGCTTTACTAACCGTATTTGGATTCATTTCATGAATTTTAGCCATTTCTCTAACTGACGGCAACTTGTCTTCTGTCTGCAAAATTCCTTTAAAAATATCTTCTTTTATACCTGATATCAATTGTTCATAAAACGGTTTACTACTCGTCTTATTAATTTGCAATTATCTCACCTCATCCATGTGTACTATAATACATAGTACACATATTAAATACAACCCTTTTAGACATAAAAAAAGAGATAATAACAAATTGTTATTATCTCTTTCAATTACATTTATTAAACTGTAGCGTTCACAAAGGCTTGGAATAAACCTTCTGGACGTTGTGGTCTTGATAAAAATTCTGGATGGTATTGAGCTGCCACAAAGAATTTATTTTCAGGAATTTCAACAACTTCAACTAAACGATTATCTGGAGATGTTCCAGCAAAAACCAATCCTTTATCAGCAAGTTGTTCACGGTATTCGTTATTAAATTCATAACGATGACGGTGACGTTCTTGGATAACTTCTTGATTATCATAAGCTGCAGCTGCTACCGTTCCTGGTTTTAATTTACATGGATATAAACCAAGACGTTGTGTTCCACCCATATCTTCAACATCTTCTTGATCTGTCATCAAGTCGATAATGTTATGTGGTGTTTCTGGAACAGCTTCAGTTGAATGTGCGCCTTGGAGCCCAACAACGTTACGTGCAAATTCAATACATGCCATTTGCATACCAAGACAAACACCTAAGAATGGAACATTATTTTCACGCGCATATTGAATTGAAAGAATCATCCCTTCAAGTCCACGATTACCGAATCCTCCTGGAACGATGATTCCATCAGCATCTTGCAACGTTTCAACAATATTACTTTCATCTAATTTTTCTGCATCAACCATTGTGATTTTAACATCAGCATCAACAGTGTATCCAGCATGTTTCAATGCTTCGGCAACAGAAATATAAGCATCTGGCAATTTAACATATTTACCAACCAACGCAATATTGATTGTTTTCTTCAAATTTAAAACTTGTGTTTCAAGTTTTTGCCATTCAGTCATATCTGCTTCTGGTGTTGTTAATTTCAAATGATCAACAACGATTTGGTCCATTTTTTGTTTTTGTAACGCTAAAGGAATCGTATATAATGTATCAACATCCATTGATTCAATAACGGCTTCTGGTTCAACATCACAGAAATTAGCTAATTTATTACGCATATCTTGCGAGATATGTTCTTCAGTCCGAACAACCAACATATCTGGTTGAATACCCAATCCGCGTAATTCTTTAACACTATGTTGTGTAGGTTTCGTTTTCATTTCACCTGCAGCTTTTAGGTAAGGAATCAATGTTGTATGAATATAAATAACATTATCTGAACCGACATCAGCTTTCATTTGACGTAATGCTTCAAGGAAAGGCAATGATTCAATATCACCAACAGTTCCACCTATTTCAGTAATTACAACATCAGAATCCGTTGTTGTTCCAGCACGCATAATTTTTTCTTTAATTGTATTTGTAATATGTGGTATAACTTGAACTGTGGCACCCAAATAATCACCACGACGTTCTTTTTGTAAAACTTCTGAATAAATTTTACCAGTCGTTACGTTTGAATATTGATTTAAGTTAATATCAATAAAACGTTCATAATGACCAAGATCTAAATCAGTCTCTGTACCATCATCAGTTACGAAAACTTCCCCATGTTGATAGGGACTCATTGTTCCTGGATCCACATTGATATAAGGATCAAACTTTTGAATAGTAACTTTCAAGCCTCTATTCTTTAATAAACGGCCAAGAGATGCTGCAACAATCCCTTTACCAATTGACGAAACAACGCCACCTGTAACAAATATATATTTGGTCATTATAAATCTCCTTTGGGTTAATTTTTGTGGGGATTCTGTGTTTGTGGCCTGATAGTTATTGTTCATTATGTCTATAAAAAACAACAAGCCCCCTAAGCCGAGTAGAATAATCTAATCAGTGTAGGGAGCTTGTATCAACCGTGCGTTTGTCCTCGCAAGAAATACCTGCGAGGCGCCCAAAAAATATATTACAGGGTTTTGACGAAATCGTCAAGTCCTTTTAATTATTTTCCTCGTCGTCTTCTGCATCTTCATCGGATATTTCAGATAATTGATCTTCAATACCTTCTGGTAATTCTTCTTCATCATCAGAATTACTATCAGCTATTTCATCTAAATCTTTATCATAACCTTTAATTTCTGTATCTTCATCATCATCTTCGTCGTCATCTTCATAAGTTGCATCTAAATCGTCGTCCTCAGGATCATCATCATTGTAATCAATAACGTCATCATCATCAGCGGCATCTGCTAAGAAAGCATTAACTTTCTTACGTTTTTTACGTTTAGGACGATCTTCATCGTCTTCATCTTCTACATGAGCAACAGCTTCATCGATTGAATCGAAGGGATACCATGAACGTAATCCCCATAAGTTCTCTCCAAGTGAAATGAAGCTACCATCAGCATTTAAATCTGTGTAAAATTGTGATAAGCGATCTCTCACTTCTAAATCATTTTTACCAAGATATGTTTGGATTTCATTAGTTAAGTCAGCAAAACCCATGACGTCACCATGTTGCGATAAGATTGCGTGAGCAACCTCGATCATTGATAACTCGTCTTTGTTTTGGCCATCGAATTGTTTAAGCTCCAACTAGCACACGTCCTTTCCAAAAGTCTACTCTTAATCATACATTTTTATGCCGTAAATTGCAATCGTATATTATAGTCTCCCAACAATTCACCGCTTGTTGTTAAGCGATAATCAATATCAAGTGATCCCGAAATTGGTTGGCTATTTAACTGACTTTTTAATTGCGTTGTTTCAATTTCAATTGGAATACGACCATACGCTGTTTTATAAACCCCATTAATTTTTTTTTGCGCTAAAAAAATTAATTTTGTGCGTATATCATCTGTTTCTCGAGTTAATTGAATTTCACCATCATCTTGCAATTTAAAGGTAACTGGATTTTTTTTACCAGACTCTGCGTCTTCTTCTTTATATCTGATATACATCCCATCGCCTAAACGAACGAGTTGTCCCGTTGTTTCGATGACATAGCGTTCAACTTCGCCTTCTTGTGTTTTAATTGTTTCCAAATGGATCGCAATTTGTTTATCTAACGTGATTGCCATACAACTTAATTCCTCCATTCACCTTATCGTTTCACTGTATTATAACTTAGATTTAAATGAATGTCGTTACCTATAATCATCATTATGTCATGACTAAATTACGAATGTTCGTTATAATAGAAGTATTACGAACTTATTTACTATCTAAATTTTCGAGGAGGGATTCTATTGCTCGAACAATCGCCGTTACTTGCTAGAGAAAAAGTGTTACGTGATCCTATTCACGATTACATTTATGTGCAACATCAAGTTATTTTAGATTTAATTAATACTAAAGAATTCCAACGTTTACGCCGAATTAAACAGCTCGGTACAACTTCATTAACTTTTCATGGAGCGGAACATTCACGTTTCACCCATTCCGTGGGTGTTTATGAAATCACACGTCGAATCTGCGATAATTTCCAACGAAATTATCCAAGCAAAGAAGCTGGCGACGGTTTATGGGACGACTCCGAAAAATTAGTGGCGTTATGCGCTGCTCTTTTACACGATATCGGCCATGGTCCATACTCACATACTTTCGAGCACATTTTCAAAACGGACCACGAAGCTATCACTGCTCAAATTTTAACTGATCCATCAACTGAGATTAATCAAGTTTTAGCAAAAGTTTCTGCTGATTTCCCAGAAAAAGTGGCAAGTGTTATTCAAAAAACGTACCCTAATCCACAAGTTGTCCAATTGATTTCGAGTCAAATAGACGCTGATCGAATGGATTACTTATTACGTGATTCTTACTACACTGGTACAAATTATGGTACATTTGACTTAACTCGGATTTTACGTGTGATGCGTCCTTATAAAGGCGGGATTGCATTTGATATCAATGGGATGCATGCCGTTGAAGATTATATTGTCAGCCGATTCCAAATGTACGTCCAAGTTTATTTCCATCCTATTTCTAGATCAATGGAAGTTATTTTAAGTCATTTATTAAATCGGGCTAAATACCTATACGAAAATAATCGCTTAAGTGCCGAGGATTCACCAAAATTATTGATTCCACTTTTTAAAAATGAATTTTCATTAGATGATTATTTACAATTAGATGACGGTGTTTTAACCACTTACTTCACGGAATGGCGTCAAAATACTGATAATATCTTAAGTGACTTAGCTGTCCGTTTCCTGGATCGCAAACCATTTAAATCAATCAAATTTGATGAAGAGACTGTTGATTTATTACCTACTCTAGAACGTCTTATTGAATCAGCTGGCTTTCAACCTGACTACTATACGGCAGAAAATGACAGTTACGACTTACCTTATGATGCCTATGATCCAACCAAAGATAAGCCGCGCACCCAAATCGAATTAGCTCAAGAAGATGGTTCACTTGTTGAATTATCTAGCGTCAGTGACCTCGTTGCTTCTATTACTGGTAAAGTATCAGGCGACCGTCGTTTCTTCTTCCCAAGAGAATTAGTAAAATCAGAGAACGATTTATTCACTGACATTTATACACAATTTAGAACTTATCTTAATAATGATACTTTAATCAACCCAAAGGAGAATACACAACATGACAATTAAATTAATCGCAATCGATATTGACGGTACTCTCGTTAATGATAAAAAAGAAATCGCCCCAGAAACTATTACTACTATTAAAGCTGCTAAAGCTGCTGGCATCAAAGTTGTCCTTTGTACCGGACGTCCTTTAACAGGCGTTACAAAATACTTAGAAAAACTCGGTTTAACATCAGATGATGATTTTGTTATTACTTTTAACGGTGCTTTAGTTCAAGTTTCAGGCTCTGGTGAAGTTTTAATTCATCATACGTTAGATATTAATGATTACAACATAATCGAAGAAACAAGTCGTGAATTAAACGTCCATGTTCATGCTGAAGATCAAGCATTAATGTATACACCTAATGCTGATATCAGTGAATATTCTGTGGCAGAGTCATTCTTAGTTCAAATGCCTATTCGTTTCCGAAAACCTGAAGAAATGGACAAGAATATCGTCATTTCGAAAATGATGTATATTGATTATCCTGAAGTTATTACACGTGTCGTTAAGGAATTACCCGCAAAAATTACCGATAATTATTACTACGTTCAAAGTGAACCTTACTTTTTAGAACTCCTAAACAAAAATGCCAGCAAGGGAAATGCCGTTATGTCCTTGGCTGATAAATTAGGTTTCACCAAAGACGAGGTTATGGCACTTGGTGATCAAGGTAATGATTTATCAATGATCCAAGCAGCAGGTCTAGGTGTTGCCATGGGTAACGCCATTCAAGAAGTTAAAGATAATGCTCAAGCAGTAACTGCTACTAACGTTGAGTTAGGTGTTGCTAAAGCAATCCAAAAATATGCATTAGCTGATTAAATAAATTAAAAACGGACCTAACTTTGAATAATCAAAGTTAGGTCCGTTTTTTTGGCGAATTATCTTCTAAACAACAATCGCATAAATTCTCTAAAAGATAACTTTGATTGCTTAAATTGTTTATATAATGATCCAGCATTTTCTGCAAATCCACCATCTACAAAGTATGCTCCTACAGCAAAACACAAAACGATGATAATACCCAAAAAAATATTCATGACATCATCTCCCTAGTTTAAATAGTCACTAATACAGCAATCAAAATCAATAATGCACCAACAATAAAACAACTACGCATCAATGGTGATATTTTAAGCGGACGATTTTTTTTACTTCCTACACTTTTAACATCAATTTTACGTTCATTATAATCTTCTTTAGATTCACCTTTATCTCGTCGTTTAAACCAGCCAGCGAATAGTTGTGCTTGGCTCAAAATTAATATAATGCCGACTAGAATTAATATAATGCCAATATAAAAATATACATTAGATAAAGAAAAACTATCCCCTCCAACACGGATCCAGATAATCGCAGTAATGATTGCCAGTACACTTAATAAAAATGTGACATTCCTTTTAGCCTGTTTCATGATAGTTAGTTCCTCGCTCGCTTTTAATTTGTGCTTTGATTATATCATTCAAACCTATTAACTCACAATTTTCAGTTCACTTATCCTATAAAATCCGTTATACTTTAAGATACAGTTAACCAAATTAAAGGAGACTCATCAAACATGTTAAAAGAATTTAGAGATTTTATCACTCGCGGAAATGTGATGGATTTGGCAGTCGCTGTTATTATTGGTGGTGCATTTACAACAATCGTTAAGTCTTTCACAACTAACATCATTGGTCCTATCATTGCACTTGTCGTCGGTAAAGTTGACTTGTCAGGGATCGTTCTCACAATTGGTGATACAACTTTCAAAATCGGACAATTTTTAGACGATGTCATTAACTTTATAATCGTAGCCTTTGTTATCTTTATGTTGCTTAAAGGAATCACAGCACTTAGAAATGCAACAAGTAGATCTAATGATAAGGAAGAAGAATCTTCAGAAACGACATTAACACCTACAGAAGAATATTTAAAAGATATCCGTAACTTACTAGCTGAAAGAGATAGTGACTTACCTCGAGAAGCATCAAAAAAAATTGAAGAAAAAATTGCAAAAGAAGACTAAATAATAATTAATAAAAACTTGATTCTGATTTTTAATCGGAATCAAGTTTTTTTATTTTACTTATATTTTATCTTTTTTACATCACATTTTCTTCACAACTACTTGTTATGATAACTTCATACCTTAATTAATAACTTTTAAATTTTAATTTATTTCCCCGAATAAATTAATTTAACTCATAACTAATTTCTCCCCTGAAATTAATTATCTCTACTCCCTTTTTCCGTCAGTCTCCCCGGACTGACGGTTTTTTTATACCCTTAAAATTAAAGTGTATCGACTATAAAATCATAATATTCAAGCGTTATAATCTGTAGTAATAAATAACAATCTAAGATTATTTTGGTCCCCCTTTTTAACATTACGAGTACTGTCTCTAATTAAATATACGTTTGAAGTCTAAGTTTAATGCCCAACCTAATTGGTTATATTCTCAGATTAGACACAAGACTATTCTGAGAATCGATTAGCTCTATAATAAATTAAAAAGAGAAGTCTCCAGATTGATTTCTGATTACTTCTCTTTTTAATTAGTTTTTATTCTATTTTTTTAACTTTTTTTCTAGTTCTAATATCTTTTTTGTTGTTAATTCATTAAGTTTAGCAGAACTAATTATTACTTTTCGTCTAGCTTTCTTATATTTATATAAACATACACATAAGTAAATGTAGAAAGCAATCCAAATACAAAATAATACTAAAGGCATAACAAGATAAACTAGATCATAACTATTCATTATTTTTCCCTTCTAATCTACTTATTTGTTCTTGTTGCTTCTTTTCCACATCATTAAGTTCGGTAATTTCTTTTTTATATTTCCGCATTTTTAAAATCATAAATACAAGCGTACCAATTAATAAAAATATTAATACTTTTATCTCAAATTCTATCATATTCTTCTCCTTCTATATTATTAAGGAACCTACAAAGACTATGAAAATAGTAACTAAAGTTACCCCAAGTTCTGCCCCAACACTAGTTACTGTACTAGACGTACTAAAAGCCATAGATATTTTGGGTAACTCTCCTGCATAATCAAAGTCAGGCTCTCTAAATTTTTTAATATAATATTATAATCTTGTACCGGATATGGATCACTCCCTATTCAATTAGACTCTTCATAAAGTATCTTAATTCCATAAATTATTTCACCTTTAATTAATTGACTAATTATTCAACCCTTATTCAATCAAAATATTATAGAATAGACTTGATAGGTTACAAACAATTCAAATGAATCTTTAATTTTCATTTACCTTCTGCTAGCCTTAAACAGTCTTATAAGTTATAATTTAACAATTCTTGAGCTAAAAGAACCATAGCAACACTTTCTTAAACTATATTTACTACCTTTTAATATACACTTTATCAATTTTAAAGGGTAGTAGAAAAGTTGTATTTAATAATCAGCTCAAATAGTGCTTTATTCTAAGAAAATCTTTATGTAAAAACTACTAAAATATTATATATCCTATACTTTCACCCCACAAAAAAAGTAATCATATTTTATCCTTTTTACGTCACATTTTCTTCACAACTACTTGTTATGATAACTTCATACCTTAATTAATAACTTTTAAATTTTAATTTATTTCCCCGAATAAATTAATCTAACTCATAACTAATTTCTCCCCTGAAATTAATTATCTCTACTCCCTTTTTCCGTCAGTCTCCCCGGACTGACGGTTTTTTATGTTGAATTTGAATACTTTAAGAATAGTAAAAAACAGCCCTAGCATTACCTGCCGGGACTGTCTAAATTAATTTAATTTACCTAGTGATATTCACTTAAAATCACTTTGATAGATATATTTTATATTAGTACCTGGTTTGGACGAAGTTAAAAACACTAAATTAAAAGAACGATTACCAGAGCCTTTTCTAATAATTGCTTTTAAAGTCTTATGATTTATCCCGACATGCAGCGAAGAATCAGATTCACCTTTTTCATTAAGCATATCAGATTGGGTCACATCATAAGAACTATTCATAACAAATAGCCCTCCGAGTGGAAAGTCACCATCTTTTTTTGATTCAATATCGACATCAATACTGTCATTGTAGTAAGCTTCGTCTGAGTCTTTAGTGACGTGATGCTTGATTTTAGTAAATACAAATTTTTCATTTACTATTTTTTGATGATTAGATGTTACAAACACATTCTTAATTTGACTGTTTTTATATTGTTCGGTTACTGCTGCATGAGCATTCCATAACCATACAGCGCTTGCTAGTAAGCAGATGCCTCCCAAAATAAGTAATCCTCTCTGACTTAGTTTCCACGAATTTTTATTTTTCATTTTAGAATAACTCTACCTTCTGAAATGTGAATGATTTTATCACTCACTTCGTTTAAGAAAACACTATCATGATTAGAAATAAGGATTGTTTTCCCTGCTGCTTTTTGATCGATAATTAACTGACGCAAAAAGTCTTTTCCACTATCGTCTAGTGCATTACTAGGTTCATCTAATATTAAAATAGGTGCATCATTGATTAAACAACAAGCAATTGAGGCCCTTTTCTTCATTCCTAATGAATAGTGTTTAATCGCACGCTTATCATTAGGATCTAGTCCAACATAAGTTACCATTTCGTTCAATTCATTCTTAGTCATTTTATGACTATTTAGTTGATTAATTAAGTCCAAGTTTTTAAGAACTGAAAAATCTTCTAACATACCAATACTATCCATAGAAAAAGCAATGCTGCTTGAAAAAAGTTCATCTACTCTGATATATTTTCCATTAACCCAAACTTCACCTTCAGTAGGCTTTACAAACCCAATAATCGTATTAAATATCATGGATTTCCCAGCACCATTTGGCCCACTGAATCCACAAACGATTCCTTCTTCAATTGATAAATTGATATCTACTAAAATATCTTTTTGCTTAATTCTTTTGGAAATGTTTTTCAACTCTATTATTTTCATTTTTACACTACTTTCTTTAAATAAAATCAATATCTTTAATTTTTATAAGTGAGATAATGATGCAACTCAATATAATCGTTAATAAAATTATAATGTTAACCGAATTATGATTAGGGTTAAATCTAGAGAGCATTGTTGCGTCTATAATGGATATGTGAGAAATATAAACATCTAATATTATGACTGCTAAACTCCCTATTAAGGGTAGTATAAAATCATCTAATAAAAATGACGCTGTTGATAACAATACAAGATAGGTGAAACTAAATATAAATAGATAACTATAGAAAGCTAAATGTGAGATACCAAAACCGTTTATAATCACTATCAAAAAATAAAAAAAACTATTATAAATTCCTAACATCAATAAATTGCTAAATAAATAATTTTTATATCCAATATTATGTAGAATTTTAAAATCTGATTTCCATAGTAACATTTGTGAATTTCCAATAGCTAATGCTGGAGAAATCACAAAGATGAACCAAAATAAAGGAAAAGATTCTCCCTCAGTATCTAACGAAGCACCATATAGTAAGCTCGTCATACCACTCACTTGATCTCTTTTGCACAATATGATCATCATCGTTAGCATAATAAAAATGAGCACCGTACGCCATTTAGAATAATAAATCGTTAAATAAATATTTCTAAAAACTAAGATACTGAAAAACTTCAATTTATAGAGTATTCTTTTTTTGATAAAATCCATCTTTGAAAAACCTCCAAAATAATAAAAAAGAGTAGTATAAAGAATATATTTTGAATTAAATATAACGTGTTAACACTATATCCAAGACTGATTATGCCATGATTAAAAAACAATCTAATCCCTCTTTCGTTCAAAAATATTTCTAATTGATAATAACCATAAATTAAAAATAACGATATAATTTTATTTCCTGTGAGGCAATAAAAGGACGCTATTAAATTATAAAAAACATACATTGCGATAAAATAAATAACCATTGTAACTAGCTGATAGCCATTTATATTATATTTTAAATTATCCTTATTTAAAATTAAAAAAAGGATTCCAGAGATAACAAATGCACAAATATATATGGCATAAAAGTAATTCACTTGTACTCTCAAAAAAGAAAAAGGTTTTCTTATATAATACATAATTGGAAATTTAGAACCCTGAAAGGGTAATAATATCAATATTGGAAAGAAAAGAATCATTATATTTTCAATATTTAAACTATTTTGTAGTCCTCCTTGGACTACGTCAATAAAGGAACTATTCTTTTCATTACCTAAAAATAAATAATATTCAAAAAGAGATAAAATAATTAATAAACAGAACGTAAGAATATCTATTACCCAGTCACGAGACCGTTTAGTTTTTAAATATATTTTAAATAATCGCATTACGTTTTACTCCCATAAAATTAAAAAGATAAGCTACAATGAGAACCAAAAACAAAATCCCCATAATAAATGATAAAGGAGGTAGGCCCTCCGCGGGTCCTCCTACCATAGGAAGCGACAAAGGTGCAGCAAGATAAAAAGGAAATACAGCAGCTAAAACACTTATAAATAAGCACAGTAAAAAACTAAAACTAACCACACTATAAATTGTTTTTACATATAAACTAACACTCGCGGCAACTACAGAAAAAACACCTGCGAACAAACCTGCAAGTAAAATATAAAATAAAATCCCCGTATATGATTGCTGGAAAAGGTCCTTCATAAAATATGTTGAATTCGATGCAAGTCCCAGATTATTATTTAATACAGCATCT
Source organism: Dellaglioa sp. CoH-57-MRSF-22 (assembly GCF_056781895.1). Next base: position 72,714 of record NZ_JBXAXT010000005.1, read on the forward strand.
AATGGTTGATTAGGGAATAAACACCATGCTACTAATAAATCCAATAATAAAGGTAGTATCCCAATCAAAAATCCTGAAATAAAGCTTAAGCTAAATGAATGAATAGAATAATTAATAATTCCCTTTTTTTGTACATATTGTTTAATAAAACCTGTTTGTTTATCCTCGAAGACAATTAGATTCAAACCAATCACTGAAAATAAAGGTAATAACAAATAAAATAAAGCTGAAAAATCGCTACCAGTACCACCTATACCTATCCATGTTGTAATCACAGTAAAAGTTAAATTAGAACCATCTAGATAAGTCCTATTAGGTAACATATCCATAGACACGTGAACTACTATTAAAGCAAAACCCACTAATATGCCATAAAAATATTGTTTCTTCGCCATACGCGACAGCCAATAAGAATTCATTTTTTTCACACCAATCTTTTATTTTAATATAATGCGTAAGAGAGCACATTATTTCTTCTTATCTATCAGGTTTCCAATTACCATCAGCACTACCATATGCATGAATACTATTTACAATATATGCATTGTTTCCTGTTCCATACCACTCTACTAAATAATTAGTTAATTTTGTCTGTCCTTTAGATTTAATAACATATTTTTTTCCTTTAGAAACAGATACATTTCCTGTACGACCAGCCTTATAAGAGTGTCCCCAAGCTTCCACACGTATTTTTCCCGATATCTTTTTGATGTTTAATTCATACGCAGTTTTACTCCACTTTTGAATTCTATAAGTTTCGTCCCAAGGATCATTCCATCTATTAGCAAGATGAACATAATTCGGATTGTTAGCCTCTACACGATCTGAACTTAAAATTGCTATACCAAAAACACATATTGCAACTAAAATAAATGACATTAATTTTTTCATAAAAACTCCTTAAAATTCTCCCTTACGCATTTAATATTATATATAAATAATTAACTCAAAACAATAATATTCAAGTTAAAAAAGACTTTTATAATTTATATATAATATAAAATTAATGCTAATATTAATAAAAAATCACTTTAATGTTGTTTATCATTCTTAGTAAGATCTATTAAGTCCTAAGATATTCAAGTAAACAGACTGCTTACTACTCTAACGTACTAACTACGAGAAGAACTTTCTTCCTTTTTACGTCACATTTTCTTCACAACTACTTGTTATTATAACTTCATACCTTAATTAATAACTTTTAAATTTTAATTTATTTCCCCGAATAAATTAATCTAACTCATAACTAATTTCTCCCCTGAAATTAATTATCTCTACTCCCTTTTTCCGTCAGTCTCCCTGGACTGACGGTTTTTTTATGTCCTAAATTTGGATACAAAAAAAGTTAGACAACATTAGTTATCTAACTTTCTTAACTTTATTTTTCATTATGGAAACGATTTTTAAATAATGGACTAACTGGTTTGTTTTCATGAATTCTCGTGATTGCATCCCCAATTAATTGACCCACTGAAATTTGAACTAATTTATCAATTTTCTTATCTTCAGGTAACTGAATTGAATCTGTTACGATAAATTGCTTAATAGGTGATTTTGCAATTCTTTCAACAGCTGGACCTGATAAAACCGGATGAGTTGCACTTGCGTACACTTCAGTTGCACCGGCATCCATTAAAGCCTGAGCAGCAAGCGTAATTGTTCCTGCCGTATCAACCATATCATCAATTAAGATACAACGTTTGCCTTCAACGGTACCAATAATGTTCATCACTTCAGCAACGTTAGCTTTAGGACGACGTTTATCAATAATTGCAATAGGTGCTTTCAAGAATTCTGCTAATTTACGAGCACGTGTCACTCCACCATGATCAGGTGAAACGACAACAGAATCTTTATCTAATCCTTCGGTTAAGAAGTAGTCAGCTAATAAAGGTGCACCCATTAAATGATCAACTGGGATATCAAAGAATCCTTGAATTTGAGCAGCATGCAAATCAAGCGCTAAAATTCTTGTTGCACCAGCTTTTTCTAACATGTCAGCAACTAATTTTGCTGTAATTGGTTCCCGTGAACGTGCTTTACGATCTTGACGAGCATAACCATAGTAAGGAATAACGACATTAATTGATTTAGCACTTGCGCGACGCAAAGCATCAATCATAATTAATAATTCCATAATATTGTCATTGACGGGTGCAGATGTTGATTGAACAATGTAAACATGATCTCCACGAATACTTTCTTCAATATTAATTCTGATTTCACCATCACTAAAGCGATCTACAGAGGTTTTACCTAATTTAACACCAACAGCATCAGCAATTTTTTCAGCCAATGGTTTATTCGAGTTCAAAGCAAAAATTTTCAACTTTGGATCAAAATAATGTTCTGACATATGTGCCTCCAGTTATTTAATTTTCCCTACTTAAAATTTTAAATATTAATCAAGTAAATTGCAAGTTAAAATCCGATAAGAATTCGCTTACTAATCAATTTCTGGTGCATGAGCTACTGGTAATTTGTCAAAATAACCTTTTTTATTCACTTGACGACCACGAGCAATACCCATATCGTGTGAATCAATATTATCTGTAATTGTTGATCCGGCAGCGATAAATACATGATCACCAACTTCTAGTGGTGCAACTACATTAGATCCACTACCAATAAATGAATGATCACCAATGTTGGTATGGTGTTTATTAACGCCATCATAATTAACAAAAACGACGCCGCAGCCGACATTAATATCTTTACCTAAAGTGGCATCCCCGACATAAGTCAAATGACCAACTTTAGTACTCTTACCGATAGTTGCATTTTTAATTTCTACAAAATTACCGATATGAGCAGCTTCACCAATATGTGCTTGAGGACGTAAGTGACTGTATGGTCCAATGTTACTCATTGTTTCCATTTCAGAATCTTCAAGATATGATGACGTAACAGTTACCTTATCATGAATAATACTATCAATAATTTCAGAATGAGCACCAATGACACAATCTTCACCAATGACTGTATTACCTTTTAAGTAAACGCCTGGTTCTACAATTGTATCTGAACCAATTTTAACATTATATTCGATGTAAGTCGTCTCAGGATCAACTAAAGTCACACCATTGCGCATATGTTTTTCGTTAATCCGGCGTTGCATAACTTTAGTTGCAGCAGATAAAGCCACACGATCATTTACACCCATTGATTCAGAGAAATCTTTCATGCGGTAAGCTGCGACTATCTTACCTTGTTTTTTAAGAATTTCCATAACGTCAGTTAAGTAATATTCACCTTGTGCATTATCATTTGTTACTTCATGTAAAGCTTCAAATAAAGTTTTATTATCAAAACAGTACACACCTGTGTTAATTTCTTGAACATTAGCTTCTTGAATTGTGGCATCTTTTTGTTCAACAATTTTTTCAACAATCCCAATATCATTACGAATAATTCGACCGTAACCCGTTGGATCTTCTGCTTGTGCTGTTAGAACAGTTGCAGCAGCACCTTTTTCTTTATGATATTCAAATAATTCACCAAATGTTTTGGCAGTAAGTAACGGTGTATCACCATTAGCAATAATGGTCATACCCTCTTTATCTTTTAAGATTTTTTCTGCTTGAAGGACAGCATGACCAGTTCCCAATTGTTCTGCTTGAAGAACATATTCTGAGCGATTGCCTAACGTTTCTTCAACCTGCTCAGCACCATGTCCCACAATAGTAACAACTTCATCCATATTATTTGCTTCAATTTCCGATAAAACGTGGTCAACCATTGGACGCCCAGCAATCGGATGTAACACTTTATATAGTTTAGATTTCATTCTTGTACCTTTACCGGCAGCAAGAATAATGGCATATTTAGCAACTGTCATTAGATAGTCTCCTCCAATTATATTCTAATATTCTACCTTAATAATAGCTTAAACCCGTATGCGTTGCAAGATTTCGAATAAATATGCTTACTTTATTCGAAATTAAAAAACACTTGATTTTAAATTATTATTGGAATTTTCTAAAAAAAACTTAATGTTAAATTTAACATTAAGTTTTCATATAAATTATCTATTAACTTTTTATTTTTTAAATGTTTTTGTTAAATAATTTCCTTCACTAACATGAATGGTTTTGTCTGTATGATTAATTTCATCAACTTTTAACAATGAACTATAATCATCAACAATTCGGTCACCACTAAAGGCGCCCTCAGCGAAAACGGAAATACCGACTAAGTTTGCTTCAAACTCTTCGATTAAACTCTTCATTCCGTTAACTGTGCCGCCACCCTTCATGAAATCATCTACGATTAATACGTTAGCACCACGTTTTAAACTACGCTTTGATAATTCCATTTTTTCAATACGTTCACTCGAGCCAGATACATAGTTAACACTAACGGTTGAACCCTCGGTAATTTTTGAATCGCGACGCACAATAACAAATGGCACATTCAAAAATGTTGAGACACTTTGTGCGATGGGTACACCTTTAGTTGCAACTGTCATAACGGCATCAATTTTTTGGTCTAAGTACTCTGTTGCAATCAAGCGTCCTACTTGACGTAAAACGTCAGGACGGCCAAGTAAATCAGATAGATAGACATAGCCACCAGGTAATAACCGATCTTTTTCTGATAACTCCTCAGTCATTGATTCAATAAATTCACGTGCTTCTGCTTCATCAATAGATGGAATAAAACGTGCACCGCCAGCTGCGCCAGGAATTGTTTCTAGCGTTCCCGTGCCTCGCTCTCTAACTGTACGTTTTACAATCGCAAGATCTTCACTGATTGATGATTTAGCTGATTCATAGCGTTTTGAGAAATACGTCAAAGAAACCAACGTATGTGGTCTTTCTAGCAAATAACGAGTCATATCAATTAATCGATCGCTTCTTCTTGTTTTCATATATATATCAGGCCTTTCTTTTAAACATATCTAGTATTCAAAGTGTGATTTTCATTATAACCCGTTTTACCGAATAATAACAGTAAAATGCCAAAATATAATTATTAACGTTCGGTTTTTAATGATTTTCTAATAAAAAAACAAGCTATTTTTAAAAGTAGCTTGTTGATTGTTAATATTCGGTTTTATTTTTGTTTATTAATTTGAAGTCTAACGGATATAACTTTAATAATACTGCATATAATGAAAATCGTAATGAATAATAGCGTAATCGTTGCGCCAGGCGGTGTATTAAATTGGTAAGATGACATTAATCCGCCAACCATCCCTATTACACCAACTATCACACCAATTATAATAACCAGATTAAAGCTACGACCCAATCGCATTGCAATTGCTGCAGGTAAAATCATAATTGCAGAAACGAGTAGTGCCCCGGCAATTGGCATCATTATAGCAATCGTCACACCTGTAACTGCGTTAAAACTAATTGACATCAATCTAACCGGTAACCCTTCAGCAAAAGCCGTCTCTTCGTCAAAAGTTAAAACATACATTGGCTTTTTGAATAGTAGGAAGAGAACGACAATTAATACAGTTAAAATTGCTAAAATGATAACCTGCGCTGAACTAATCGTCACAATTGAACCAAATAAATATTGCTGTACACTCATTGAACTGGCACCTTGATTTAAACTCATTAAAACTAAGGCAATTGATAGTCCGGCAGACATCATAATGGCAATTGAAACTTCTGAATACGTACGGTATAAATTGCTTAAAAATTCAATTAAAACTGAGGCAATTAAAACCACAATCAGTGTGGTAATTGTTGGATTAATATTAACAAACAATCCTAACGCGACCCCTGCTAACGAAACGTGTGACAATGTATCTGCCAAAAGCGATTGCCTTCTTAAAACTAAGAATAATCCCAATAACGGCGTAATTACTGCCATTAAAAGTGAAGCAATTAAAGCTCGTTGCATGAATCCATCGAGAAACATCTCCATTGTGAGTCCTCCTTTCTAACTAATTTAATGTGACGATCAATATATTCTGAAACATCTTCATGATCATGCGTTATCATCAAGATACCTTTATGATGCGTATGGGCTTCATGTTGTAATAATTCGTAGAAATCGTGACGCGATTGTTCATCCATCCCTGTTGTTGGTTCATCTAAAATAAATAAATCAGGATCTGCTGCAAAAATACGGGCTAAACAAACACGTTGTTTTTGACCACCAGATAATTCACCAATTTTATGATTCTTAAAGTTCCACATATTAACTGTTTCAAGTGCTTTTTTTATATGTTCATGATCATTTTTATTCAGACGTCTTAACCAACGATTTTGTTGGTAACGGCCTGATGCTACTAGTTCATATACTGTTGACGGAAACCCCGCATTAAATGATGAAATCTCTTGTGGGATATATCCGACACGTAATTTTTTATTATCTAAATTAGTTTTAGAAATTTCAGCAGTTCCTTTAGCCGGATGTAATAGGCCAAGTACATTTCTAATTAAAGTTGATTTTGCAGCACCATTTTCACCAGTTAAAATGACAAATTCACCCGAATCAATGTGGAAATTAATATCTTGTAAAACAGGTTCTTCATCGTAATAAAAGGTAAGATCTTTGACTTCAATATATTTCATCTATTCTCCTTATTTAACAACCGTTTTTAACGATTTTAAATTATCTTGCATAACTGAAAGGTATGTTTCTCCATTTTCGATTTGAACTTTTGATAGTCCTTCAATTGGATTCAATCCTTTAACCTTAATATTTGTTTCTTTAGCTAGCATATTCGCAATTTTACTAGAATCATTAGATTCAGTAAAAATGGTATCTACATGATACTTTTTAATATACGTTTGTAGCTCTGCCAAACGTCTTGGACTAGGTTCTTCATCCGAAGAAATACCCGCAACCGCAACTTGCGTTAGTCCATATTGTTTTGCCAAGTAAGCAAATGCAGCATGTTGCGTAACAAATGTTTTATTCTTAGCATTTTTAAATGTCGTTTTATATTCTTGATTTAATTCCGTTAATTTTTTCAAATAAGCATTTGTTCGTTTTACATAATACTTTTCATTTTTAGGATCTTGCTGAATTAATTCATTTGAAATGTTTTTAACCATTTTTTTTGCGTTTTCAGGATTTAACCAAATATGAGGGTCATAATTATTAGTCGATGAAAATGAACTTTCCTCTTCTTTATTAGCTAATTCAGCCTCTTCACTTTTCAATTCTTCGTTCTCATCAATCATTTTAATTGAATGACTAGAATTTAAAATCTGCGTTTGTTTTTCATCAATACTTGATTTCAAACTTTTAACCCACGTTTCCATATTATTACTACTATAGATAAAGATATCTGACCTCGCAATTTTACTAATATCCTTTGCACTAGGTTCGTAATCATGCGGTTCTGTCCCGGCAGGCATCAACATTGTTATATCTGCGTTATCGCCTGCAACTGCCTTAGTAAATTCATACACTGGGTAAAATGTCGTGATAACCTGTAATTTATTAGACTCTTTCTTAGTTGCCCCTTGCCCACACCCGGTCAATACAACAACTAACATCGTGAGTACTATGCTTACTAAAATTAATTTTTTTTGCATGGTTTCTCCCTCATTTTTTCAAATCGTAATCTAAATAGTAATCAATACCATTACCGACAAATATTAGAATATCATTTTAGGTACAGCTACGTCAACTTTTTTAAGTGTCACTACGGTGTTAAGCTGTCATTCGTATAAGTTCATCTTGTTATAATAACTGTATTTAAAGTCGACCTGTCAGCAAGTGAACCGTTTCCAATTTAAAAGTGAACTATATCATTAGAATTAAATATAATTTACTATTAATATCTTGCGCGCAAAAAGACGCAACATCATAACTAACCATTAGTTACGATGTTGCGTCTCATTATTTTATCTGGTAACTCTTATTTTACTCTAGAATATCTTGATATAATTCTAATCCTAGCCTATTCATTCCCGGAATCTGCTTATCTTCAGTTCCCGATTCTGACATCGCCACAACTATAAATGCCTTTTTATCTTTTTCTATAATGGCAGCATCATTTTGAATACCATATTCGTTGTATTCGCCTGTCTTATTATAGACTGTAACACCAGTTGGTAAGGACGATGGTAATTTAGTTAGATTTTTATTTTCTTTTAGTAAATCTAGCATTGCCTGATCCGATTGGTTAGACACTAATTTATGATTATACATTTTTTTAAGAATTTTACCCATATCTGTTACTGACGTTTTATTATCGATTCCTGAATTAAGGGCATCTGTATCCATCATTTTTCTTTTAATTGTTGTATTAATTGCGCCTAATTTTTTAATTTCTGTATTAATTGAAGCAAATCCACCAAGTTTATCAATCACAATATTTGCAGCAGTATTATCACTGTCATCAATCATTTTTTCTAATAATTCTTTATATGACAATCTAGTACCTGCGCTCATATTCTGGATTTCTCCCGTTCCACCGACCTTATCCGATTCTGATAAAACATAGCTATCCTTTAGGTTGATGGTCCCTTCTTTTTCCATAGAATAAGCTGTAATTAAAATAAATAATTTAATCATGCTGGCTGATCCTTGCGCATGATTATTTTCAACTACCGGTGCACTACCATCTGTTAACGAAACGTAGACCGAATTTTTTCCATCAACGTCATCCATATATGTTGCAATATCATTCTTAATTTTAACTTTATTTAGTACTAAACTATTTTCTGAAGATTGCGTTTTTTCCGATGTTTTCTTTTCTTTTGAGCTAGATACTGCAGTAGTTGTTTCCTTCGTCGGTACACTATCTTTGTGCGTTAACTTTCCAGCTATAAGATAACCGCCACCCGCTATAATAACAAGTAAAATAATTCCTAAAACTATTTTCATCGGGTTGTTATTTTTAGCTCGTTTTTCTGTTATTTCATTGTTTACTATTGGCGCTGCTACTTTATTAGTATCTTGCGCTTTCGGATTAAATTTAAAGCCACAATTATTGCAAAATTGATCCTCAACCTTATTTGCTATGTTGCATTGCGGACATGTTTTCATAGGAGCAACATTTTTATTTTCTAACGGTTGCCCACAATTATCACAGTATAATGCATCATTTTCATTCTGAGACCCACATTTCGAACAAATTTTCATATCTTCACCTCGTAATTTTTAGGACTTTAACTTATCCTTCATTACATCCCTATTTTTTCTATATATGTACTCAATATCTGTTACTCATAAACTAACTATCAACACTTATGTTTCCTCCATACCTTTCCCCAAATATGGCTTTTATTCTCCCAAAGACAATCCCCCATTTTCTTGCAAATTAGATTAATCTAACACGCTACATTAAATCATGTCTTAGTTATAAAGTTAACCTATATTAGGTAGTATGTAAATAGAAGGATGCGTTCTTAACTAGTCGCTTAATTAGTCATTATCTCCAATTTTTTAATAAAAAAAAGTGCTATCACAAAGTGACAACACTCTCTTCCAACAATAGCTGTACTAAATCCACTAATCTTTAATTTCTGCACCCAGAGAATCCTTAAAATGTGACAGTGCCCATACATGTCCAGCTTGATTAAAACTAGCTGTCGCCTTTTCATGAATGACAATCTTATAGCCCAAATTATATGCGTCAATTGCGGTATGCAAAACACAAATATCTGTGCAAACACCAATTAAATGCACTGTTTCAATTGACCGAGCTCGTAATCTTAAATCTAAATCCGTTCCCGCAAAAGCACTATATCTCGTTTTATCCATCATATAAACATTTGATTTATCTTTATGCGCCTGATACCAAGGCTCCAACTCACCATAGAATTTACGACCGTTTGTACCTGCAATATTATGTGGTGGAAATAAATTAGTTTCTGGATGAAATGGGTCATTTTCATAATGAATATCAGTTGCTAAAACAACATAATCACCTTTTTGTTCAAACTCATTCATTAATTCTATCACTCGAGCTTCAATCTCTTGAGCAGGTTTTCCCGCCGTTAAGTGTCCATCTGTCGCTACAAAATCATTTGTATAGTCAATTTCAATTAAGGCTTCCACAAGTTGTCCCTCATTTTCAGTTGTATTTAATGCCTTCAACATAACAAATTATGCTAATTATCGCAATAAAATCAACTTAACGGTCTCACTAGGTAGACCTCTTCACAGAAACCTTTTAAACTATTGTAGACGTGCTGTGCTCGACTTTTTTTACGACATATCGCAAATACAGTTGGGCCTGATCCACTCATTTCTGCTGCATCTGCCCCAAATTTTATCATTTTTTCTTTTAAACGTGTAATTTCGGGATGACGTTCAGCTGTAATCGGTTCAAGCGCATTACCTAGATTATCAATTATGGCATCCATATCGTCGTCCTCAATTGCATTCACAACGGCGTTTACATTTGGATGAGTGAGTCGCGTATAATCAATTTGTCTAATAATAGTTGGTGTTGAAACACTAATCTTAGGTTTTGCAACCACTAACCAAACAGGGGGTAAGTCTTTTAAAATAGCAATCTTCTCACCACGACCCGTTACATGAGCCGTTCTACTATAAACGCAGTAAGGCACATCAGAATCAATTTTTAAACCAATTTTTGCCAACTCTGCTAAAGATAAATTGAGTTTCCATAATTGATTCAAAGCACGTAAAACGGCTGCTGCATCTGATGAACCGCCACCTAGCCCAGCAGCAACTGGGATTTGCTTCTTGATATGTATTTGGGCACCTTTTTTAATCTGAAATTTATCCTGTAAAATTTTTGCTGCTTTATAGGCTAAATTTCGGTGATCACACGGTAAAAAACCACTATCAGTTTCCACTGTAATGTCCGTTCGATCGTCTAGCGATTTGATATGTAAGTAGTCTGCTAAATCAACTGATGTCATCACCATTCGCCATTCTTGTTCACCATCTTGATGGTTAAATGGGGTGTCTAAACTCAAGTTGATTTTAGCTGGGGCTTTTTCACGAATCTCCATGTTCTCACCTAATCCTATAAGTCCTTAATTAACTCTAATTATACTAATTATTTCTAAAAATAAAAGCCTAAGTTAAGATGTTCTAAAAACATCCCTACCTAGGCTTTTATACTTATTTTTAATCTTCAAAATCAATTTCAATATTTTTTGTTAATACGTCTGTGTAGCTATATGAAACGCGCTCGAATGAATTCTCATCTTGGTTTAAATCGACTACAAAAATAGCTGGGAATGTTTCGCGTAAAATCCCTTTACGTTCTGTAGTTTTCTTTCTACCGGCTTGAGCAACTACCGTTAAATTTTTTCCGACTTGGGCATCTAGCGTACCTTTGATGCTGGCTAAAGTTTCTGGCATGATGGGCTTCACCTTCTTATGTGAAACATCATACCATAGTTTCACAAGATTTGCAATTATACCACATCGAACATCAGTAGTTCAATAAGAAGTTAATTAAATTTCTCTTCTACTTTGATAAGATTGTTAGATAAAACAATAAATTCATGAATACTTAGTTTTTCAGCACGAATTTGAGCAGAAATTTCTGATGCATCCAATGCTGCTTGTAACGCTTCACGAATTTCTGGTGTTTTACCATAAATTGATTGTAAATTATTCCATAAACTTTTACGTCGATGTTGGAAACTTCCTTTAACTAATTTAAAGAAGACCTTTTCACTAATTGGGCGTTCAACGTCGCCTTCTTTTTGATTCAAAACAATAATAGCTGAATCAACATTAGGTTGTGGAATAAAGACGGTTCTTGGAACAACGAATGCGACTTCAGCATCCATTTCATATTGAACGGCTACCGTTAGTGATCCATATGTACGACTACCTGGATCAGCTGCAATTCGTTCTGCCACTTCTTTTTGCATCATAACAACGATTTTATCTAATTTAACCGCCGTTTCTAGTAAATGCATGATAATGGGCGTTGTAATGTAATAAGGTAAATTAGCGACTAATTTTAATGGATGCTGTCCATCAAAATGTTCTTCTACTAACGCTGGTAAATTAGCTTTTAAAATATCTTGTTCCACGATATCAACATTATCATATGGACTTAGTGTTTCGCCAAGTACAGGAATCAAATTTTGGTCAATTTCAATTGCTAAAACATGATGTGCACGTCTTGCTAATTGTTCAGTCAATGACCCAATACCAGGTCCGATTTCGATAACGTCATCTTCAGCCGTAATATCTCCGGCGTCCACAATATTCATTAGTACGTTTTTATCTGTTAAAAAATTTTGGCCTAAACTCTTTTTAAAAGTTAAACCATAAGTTTCCATAATTGCTTTAGTTCTAATAGGTGAAGCAATGTCTGGCACATCATTGTTAGCCATGTTTTTCCTCCGTTATTGTCTCGTTAATTTCTTGCAATGCGTCGACGAACTCTTCTGGTGAAATTTGAAATAGTTTCAATCGATTGTATAATTGTTTTCCATTTGTGTAACCAATTTTGAGATACTCACCTAATTTTTCACGCTTAGCTTTGGCATCCGGTCCGGCAATCAATCCTGCCGTTTGTAAATCCTCTAAGCTGATCAATGTTTCGCCATCAGGCATTTCTGTATACAAATGATCTAGCGCTTCACGAATCGCTTCAACTGAAGCATGTTCAACGCCTAAACTCCCTTTATGATCTGGGACAGCTTCACTTTTTTTCAGAAAAGCATGCTGTACATTTGGAACGCGTGCTGAAATAGTTTTACGAATTTTTTCACCAGAAAAATCAGGGTCCGTAAATACAATTACGCCTCGAGTTTCTTGCAACAGTTCAATTTGATCTAACGTTTCGTCACTAATAGCTGAGCCACGTGTTTCAATCGTATCTGCATTAACAGCTAAATGGATACGTTTTGTGTCATCGCGACCTTCAACTACGATTACTTCTCTAATTTTCTGCATATTACCCTATCCTAAATAAGTTTTCGGCATTTTTAAATGTTGCCGCTGCCATATCAATACTTGAACTCTCTCGAATTTTTGCGACAGCTTCCAAGACGTATCTTGTGTATCCTGGTTCATTGCGCTGACCTCTATAAGGTTCTGGCGTTAAATATGGTGCATCTGTTTCAATTAAAATTCGGTTGCTTGGTGTCACTTTAACGGCTTCATGAACTTCTTTAGCACTATTATAAGTCACAATACCACTATAGGATAAATGCATCCCTAAGTCTAAGAATTTCTCTGCCCATTTTGCATCACCATTAAAGCTATGCATAATGCCACCAATATCACGAATATCAGCTTCTTTCAGGATTGTATAAACATCCTCAAAGGCATCTCGATTATGAATAGAAATTGGTAATTTTAACGCCTTCGCAATCTCAACCTGACGTTTGAAAACTTTTTTCTGCGTTTCAATTGGAGACGTATCCCAATGGTAATCTAGGCCCATTTCACCCATTGCGACAACTTTTGGCGACTGTAATTGTTCTATCAAAACTTCTTCAGTCTCCGGTGTGTAGGTTTTTGCCTCTTCTGGATGCCAACCAATTATAGAATATAAATTAGGATAGCTTTTTGATAGTTCTAGTGATTTCAAAATGCTTGGTTGATCAAATCCAACAATTGCCATTTTAGTCACGTCAAATGCTTTTGCACGCTCAATAACTTCAGGAATTTCCGTTGTAAATTCATCAGAATTAATATGTGTATGTGTGTCAAATATTTCCAAGGGATACCTCTCCTTTCTAGCAGTAAAATGAAGAAGGACTAGAGCAAAACCAAGTTTTGTTTCCAGTCCTTACTTTATTTAGCCTACAATTGCGCCATTTTTAATATCTTCATCAACGGTAATTAATTTCAATTTACCATCGTATTCTACAGATAGAATCATTCCTTGGCTAATTTCGCCTTTCATCTTACGCGGTTTTAAGTTCGCAACAATCACAACTTTTTTTCCTAATAAGACATCTGTTTCAGGATAAAACTCTGCTACACCAGACAAGATTTGACGATGATCAGGATCACCAGCATCTAATCTAAATTTCAATAGTTTATCAGCATTTTGTACTTTTTCAACTTGAATAATTTCAGCAACTTTTAATTCATTTGGCTCAAATTGATCAAATGTCGTTTGAGGTAATGTTAAGTTTAGAGCCACATTTTCTGGATTCCAATCTAAAGAATCCTCTGTATCATTAACTGCCATTGCTTTACGCCCTTTCTTCTTATCTGAAACTGTCATTTGATCTTTAATATAGGCAATCTCTTCTTCAACATCTAAGCGTGGGAAAATAGGCGTTCCTTTTTCAACAACGACGCTGTCCATTGGGAAATCAGAGTAGTTTAATTCTTCAATAGCCATATCTGCCGTGTCTAAACCTAATTGTTCAAAAATTTCTTTAGGTGCATGCGTCATAATAGGTTGGATTAAGACAGCAATCACACGTAAACTAGCTGCTAAATGTACCATAACACTATCAAGTTCAGCTTTACGTGCTTCATCTTTAGCTAAAACCCATGGTTGTGTTTCATCAATATATTTATTTGTTCTAGCAACTAATTTCCAGATAGCATTTAATCCATCTGAGAATTCCATTTTATCCATTAATTCAGTATATTCCGTAATTGTATCTTCAGCTGTTTGACCTAAGTCTCCATCAAATTCAGTTACGTTACCCTTTAATGCTGGAATTTTACCACCATCGTATTTGTTAATCATCGCAACAGTTCTATTTAATAAGTTCCCTAAATCATTAGCTAAATCAAAATTAACACGTGAAACAAAGTCTTCTGGTGTGAAGACACCATCATTACCAAATGGTACAGCGCGCATTAAGTAGTAACGGAGTGCATCCAATCCATAGCGTTCTACTAACATTTCTGGATAGATAACGTTACCTTTTGATTTAGACATTTTACCGTCTTTCATTAACAACCAACCATGACCAAAAATTTGTTTTGGTAAAGGTAAATCGAGCGCCATCAAAATAATTGGCCAGTAAATCGTATGGAAACGCACGATTTCTTTACCAACCATTTGAACATCTGCAGGCCAATATTTATCAAATAGTTCAGTATCATCTGAACCATAACCCAAGGCTGTAATATAATTTGCTAAAGCGTCAATCCAAACATAAACAACATGTTTAGGGTTACTTTTAACTTTTACGCCCCAGTTAAATGTCGTTCTAGATACAGCAAGATCTTCCAAACCAGGTTTAATGAAATTATTTATCATTTCATTTTTACGTGATTCTGGTTGAATAAAATCAGGATGATCTTCATAATATTTTAGTAAACGATCTGCATATTTACTCATTTTAAAGAAATATGATTCTTCTTTAACTAATGAAACTTCGTGACCACTTGGCGCTTTACCACCAACCATTTTACCGTCATCATCACGGAAAACTTCAGCCAACTGTGATTCTGTAAAGAATTCTTCATCAGAAACAGAGTACCAGCCTTCGTATTCTCCTAAATAAATATCGCCTTGTTTAAGTAATTTATCGAAGATATATTGCACAGCTTTTTCATGTTGATCATCTGTTGTTCGAATAAATTTATCATTTGTAATTTCAAGGGTTTTCCATAATTCTTTAATATCACTAGCCATACCGTCGACATAAGCTTGTGGTGTTGTCCCTAATTCTTCAGCTTTTTGTTCGATTTTCAAACCATGTTCATCTGTTCCCGTTAAGAAGAAAACATCATATCCTTTTTGGCGTTTGTAACGTGCTAAGACGTCACACGCAATTGTTGTGTATGAATTTCCAATATGTAATTTACCAGATGGATAATAAATTGGTGTTGTTAAATAAAATGTGGGTTTTTCTGTCATTTTTTAAGACCCTTTCCGTATCGTATTTCATGTGTTTTTTAACATTCGTTCTGTATAAACTCCTTAACAGTATATCATAGTTTTCAGCCGATTTTAAGCAATAAAAAGAGACAGTCCGTGAGTTTAACATAGACTATCTCTTTTAAAATTAGCGTGCATATTTTTGAAATTGACGAATAATCATAATTTCTTTTTCAGATAGCTGTCCATCTAAAATGGTAATTAAAATCCGCCCAACCCGTCTTGGATCTTGTTTCAGTGCCGTGATACTAAACGTTATCGCCGCAACCATCAACGTTAGTAGTAACCCTTCACCTTTTGTGAAAACTGTTCCAAATAACGTTATTGGATTTCCACCAAAAAAACTAGAAAAACCAAAGTAAAACAGAATGAAGTCAAAAAACCGCTGAAAATAAGTTAGCCATTGTAATCTAGTCTTTAGATTATTTAATCGAGTAAAAATTTCACTGTGTTCAATCATTTTACAACAGTCCTTCACTATAATTTAATTTTAAAATCAACTAATTGTGAACCATTAAAATTTGTCAAATATCGATGAAATTCATCCTTTAAAATATAGGGTAACACAGGAACTAAATCAGGTGTTAGTCCGACGTTTTGCTTATTCAAAGCCCATTCAACTGGAAAGTCTGCTAAAATACCTTCTCGTGTTCTTTGTGGATATTGTTTTCCAAATGGTTGTTGTAAAGAGATATGAAATAACGCTATTGTAGCTTGATATTCGTCGTCCACTGACCATTCAAGATAACCCGTTGGTCTACATTGAGAATCGGTAATTTTGATTCCTGTTTCCTCATATAATTCACGAAGCATCCCTGCAAGTTCAGATTCTTGTGGTTCACGTTTACCACCAATTCCATTCCAAAGACCAACATATGGTTTTTTCAAACGATTTAATAATAAAATGTTGTTTCCAGCTGTGATAACAGCTAGATTATATTTTGCTAAATCAATCATTATTCAGCAGTTCTAACTATAAAGCGCATCTTAATTGTTTGCATTAATTCTAACACTGTCATATCGTACGTACGTAAAATAACCTCTTTTGAATCCGCATTTCTAGGTACTGTAATAACAAATGCATTTTGTTGATCATTCTTTTGAATACCAACATAAGCTGACGCAAAATTAACATTACTTTTAAATTCAGAATGCATAATATCAAACAATTGACGTACTTCTAATTTTAATTGACGTTCACTGAAAACTGGTGTTAACGTTGCAAACGTATTTAAGTACATTTTTGGTAATTTCCACGCTTCAAGTTGTGCATCGAAGGCTTTAAATAAGGCAACCGTTGCTCGGCGAGCTTCAAAAGGTGCACGTAAGTCATTAGATGTTAAGATTTCCAATAATTTAAGTGCAGCATCTGTTGCGATAGGGTAAAATTCTAAGAATTTTTCAGTAATTTGTTCCATATCTTCATTTTGAAAGAACACCAAAGCATCTAAAAGTGTGATTAATCGGTACATTCCCCATTCATCTGGGCCGCTACCTTCTTTAGGTTCAGCAGTCACTGTTGCCAAGATTCCTTGATAGAATAATTCTCTAATATTATCATCAATAAACCCATTTTCTTCTTGTAATCTAAAAATAGTCCCATGTAAAACCGTATCATAAAGTTGAACAGCCGTCGCATTGATTTTATCGTCGATATTAAAATCATCCGTTGTCATTTTTAACATTAATTCAGGTGCCTGATTAAGTTGCAAGAAAAAATGGAATAGTTCATGCGAAATCAAGTAATCAGGTGCTGTAATATCAGTCACATTAATAATGAAATTTCCATCTTCTAACCGAGATTCTACTTGTTGATGCTTAATAAACCCAACTTTTTCGCCACCATATTGAATTTTAATTTCTCCATCAAATTGTTCTTTAATTGTAGTAATTAAATTTTGTGTATTTTGGTGTAATGTAATCTCAACCATTTAATTATCCCCTTTTTTTCTTAATTCATTTAGTTTTTTTGTTGCAACCTCTGTATCTGGTCGATTCTCATTTTTTAATAACTCAGTTAATTGTGCCACTTCTTCGTCTACAGCGCCAACTTTAACTGCCAGTGATTTTAGTTGAAGACCCATATGTCCCTTTTGAATACCCTCAGAAACAAGTGCTTTAAGTGCCGCTAAATTTTGAGCTAACCCAACACTTGCAACCAAACTAGCAAGCTCTTTTGCTGATCGAATACCCATCATTTTTTTATTAATTTGAACCATTGGGACAATATCAATCGAACCCCCAACAACTCCTATGGGCATTGGTAATTTAATTATGCCAACTAAATTATCACTGACTATCGACCATTTCGTCAAGCCACGATACTGGCCATCTTGGCTAGCATAAGCATGAGCACCTGCTTCAACGGCACGCCAATCGTTTCCCGAAGCAATGAGAACCGCATCAATCCCATTCATAATACCTTTATTATGTGTGACGGCACGATATGGGTCAAGTTGAGCCACTCGACTTGCTGAGACAATTTTCTTAGCTATGTGTTCACCACTAATTTCTGCAGAATCTAACAACGTAAAAGGAATTGAGCAGCTTGATTCAACTAATGAATCTGTTGCGTAGTTGGATAGAATACTCATAAGGACGTCTTGTTTAAACTGTGTTTGCAGCGTTTCACCAACTGCCTCCATCATTGTATTTACACTATTAGCGCCCATTGCTTCTTGAACATCTACTGCTAAATCTACCGAAATTAGATCAGCTGCTAGTTTTCGAACTCTGACCCAACGTGCGCCACCGCCTCGTTTTACAAGTGAAGGACGAGCAGCATTCGCTATTTTAATTAAATTCAATTGTTGTTCATTAATTTGGTTGATAACGTTATCCGCATCATCAATATTTTCTAAAATAACTTGACCTATCATTAAGCGTGATTTAATTTTTGTTGTAAATCCACCCGCAGATGCAATTATTTTTGCCCCATTATTATTTGCCGCAATTACAGAAGGTTCTTCAGTTACCATTGGGACCGTCATCTTTTTTCCATCAACTAAATAATTAAACGCAATACCTTCTGGCAAGGTAAAATCTGCTATATAATTTTCAGTCATCTGATCCCCTAATTCATGATTAAGAGCATGCGTTTCTATTTCTAATTTTTCATCATCTGAAATAAGATTGTCATTTAATAAGGTTATTAATCTATCATGCCATTTTTTTTGATAAAATTTTATAAATTTTGTCATTACCTTAGTCCTTTTTGTTGTTTTTACTTTTAGTAAGAGAAATAATTGGTTTCTTAGCTTATTTTACGCTATTATAGATAGATAATATATTACTTTTAAAAAAAGGGGCGTACTAAAATGAAAAAAATATTAAGTCTTGCCAGTGTGTTATTGATTGCTCTTGCTTTAACCGCCTGCGGTAAATCGAAAGATACAGCATCCGATGTAACACAAACAAAGGGTACATTAACAATCGGATTAGAAGGTACTTACCGCCCTTATAGTTACCACGATAGTAACAATAAATTAACTGGTTTCGAAGTTGATCTTGGTAAACAATTAGCTAAAAAAATGGATTTAACGCCTAAATTTATCGAATCAAAATGGGATTCATTAGTTGCAGGATTAGATGCTAACAAATACGACGTTGTTTTAAACAACGTTGGTGTTACAAAAGAACGTCAAGATAAATACAACTTTACATCACCTTATATTTATTCAAAATCAATTTTAGTCGTCAAAAATAATAACTCTTCTATTAAAACGATTAAAGATATTAAGGGTAAAAAGATGGCACAAACGGTTACAAGTGAAAATGGAGCCGATGCTGAACGCCTTGGTGCTGATGTTGTCTCAACAGATGATTTTGCAAATACAATCAGTTTAATCCTAGATGGTCGGGCTGATGGTACCATTAACAGTAACGATGCTGTCTATTCATACTTAAAAGAAAAACCTGATACGAACATTAAAACAATTTCAACAGGTTCTGAAATTCCAGCATTAAAAGTTGCTGGCTTAATCCAACAGGACAACCCAAAATTACAAAAAGAATTAAACAAAGCACTTAAAGAATTACGTGCTGATGGCTCATTATCAAAACTATCAAAAAAATATTTTGGTAGCGACATCACAAATAAATAATTCCAAAAGGACTGGTGCAAAATCCATTTTGTCATCAGTCTTTTTTTATTAATAATAGATTAAGAGAGGTTCCGCGTTTATGAAACTTGTTATTGATTCACTCCCAACCATTTTAGAAGCTGGAATTCGCTACACTATCCCTTTGACGATAATTTCATTCGTTATCGGGATCATCATCGCAATTATCACCGCACTAGTTCGAATATCAGATATAAAAAAAGGCAGTACCTTCACCCAAATTTTAAAAGGGATTGGTAAAGCATTCTTTTCATTCTATGTTTGGATTTTCAGAGGAACGCCTTTGATTGTGCAATTATTTATCCTATTTTATGGACTACCTAGATTACCAGCACCTTATACAGTTGAATTCGGCGCATTCAGTGCCGC
This sequence comes from Dellaglioa sp. CoH-57-MRSF-22, assembly GCF_056781895.1. The sequence goes on from NZ_JBXAXT010000005.1 coordinate 92,928, forward strand.
TGTTATTGTTTTTTCATTAAACGTTGGTGCTTATGCATCGGAAACAATTCGTGCAGCTATTCTATCAATTTCAAAAGGTCAGTGGGAAGCTGGTTACGCCATTGGTATGACACACACAACCGTGTTATTTCGCGTTATTTTACCACAAGCAGCACGGGTCTCACTTCCACCTTTATCAAATAGTTTCATTGGTTTAATAAAGGATACGTCATTAGCCTTCTCAATCACGATTGTCGAAATGTTTTCCGTTGGTCAACAAATTGCGGCAAGAACTTATGAACCTATGACCTTATACTGTGAAGTAGCGGTCGTTTATCTAGTCTTTTGCTCAATTTTAAACGTTGGTCAATATTATCTAGAAAAAAGAACATCGCGTTACATTAAAAATAACTAGGAGGTCTTAACTTTGATTAAATTTGAAAATGTTAATAAATACTTCGACCAACATAAAGTCTTAAAATCGTTGTCATTTGAATTACCAGAAAACGAAACAACCGTCATCGTTGGTCCTTCTGGTTCCGGTAAATCAACCTTATTACGCTCATTTAATTTATTAGAACAACCCGAAGAAGGTCTCTACTCATTAGATGATAAAAAGATCGACTTTACCCAACCAATCAGTGAAAAAACAATTTTGGAAGTTCGTCGTGAAACAGGTATGGTTTTCCAAGACTATAACTTATTTCCTCATTTAACTGTTTTGAAAAATGTTATGGAAGGACCCCTTCACGTTTTAAAGGAACAAAAATTAATTGTTGCACAACGCGCTGAAGAACTTTTAGAATTAGTCGGTCTTTCAGATCGTGCTAATTACTATCCAAGCCAGTTATCTGGTGGTCAACAACAACGTGTAGCTATTGCTAGAGCAATGGCAATGAATCCTAAATATTTATTATTTGATGAACCAACTTCTGCACTAGATCCTGAATTAGAAGCAGAGGTTTTAAGAGTTCTACTTAAGTTGGATATAGAAAAAAAATCAATGGTTATCGTTACTCATAATATGGCCTTTGCAAAAGCTGTTGCCAATAATATCATTTTTCTAGAAGATGGCAATATCTTATTTAATGGTTCACCAGACGAATTTTTCAATCACCCTACAGAACGCATTCAAAAATTTTTATCAGCAATGACATTCGAAGATATTTTACCAAAATAAAAAGACATCAATTTTTGATGTCTTTTTATTTACCTAATTTAGTTGTTAAATAACCTTCTCGGACACCACTTTCAGAAAAAATGACACCAACAGAATTTAAATATTGTCCCAGAACAACAACTGGTGCAATTCCACCTACAATAATATCCGCACGGTTAGAAGCTATACCACTGACTTGTGCACGCTTTTTAGTCGTCAAGCCTACCAAGTCCTCAAAAGTTAATGAAACTGCCTTACGTGACAATTGATAGCCATTAATTGCCTCCGTATTAATTAGCTTCTGTTTTTTGCGGTTTAAACGTCCAATAATTCGATTTGAGCCGCCAAGTAGTACGAGGGGCAACTCCATTGCTTCCTTCAACCACTCCAACTTTTGAAAAGCGGTCACCAAGTACTCCATTAACTGAAATAATTCTTTACTCGTAATCTGTTCATTTTTTAAATATTTTTCGGATAAAGTCACTGCACCAAATGGCAAACTCACAAGATGTACCACTTTTCGATTAACCACATGGATTAATTCACTGCTTGCGCCACCTGTATCCAAAATCAAGCAATCATGAATTGGTAAGGCTTCCATTACACCCATATAATCGTAATAAGCTTCATCATCCCCACTTAAAACTTCAATATCAGCACCAACTGCCTCTTTAATTCGACGTAAAAATTCTTTTTGATTTCGAGCCATTCGTACAGCTGCAGTGGCAATTCCATGTACAGCAACCGGTCCATAAATATCATATTGTTTTTTAAAACTAACTAAGGCTTCAATTGTCCTAGCCATCGCATGTTCCTGTAACACTCGGGATTTCCCCATCCCTTCAGATAATCGTGTTTCCGATTTTAAACGCTTAATTTCTTTAAATTGTCCATTATCAAGTTGTTCGTTAATTGATAATCGAACCGAATTTGAACCCAAATCCAATAAAACAAACTTTTCCATTATTACTCACCTCATACTAAATCAAAGAAACGTTTCACAACCGAACTAGTTAAAATAATTAATTCCAATCGCATCTCTAACTTCGTTCAATGTTTGGTTTGCAACAGCATTAGCTTTATCACTACCCGCTTTTAACATTGCATAAATGGCTTCAGGATCTTTAGCTAATTCAGCTCGTCGTTCACGAATTGGAGCTAACTCAGCTTCAAGTACTTCATTTAAATAACGTTTAATTTTAACATCGCCTAAGCCACCTGCTTGATACTGGGCCTTAAGTTCGGCAACTTTTTCAGTATCTTTATCAAAGATATCAAGATAAGTAAATACCATGTTACCCTCAACTTTACCTGGATCTTCAACATGAATATGATCTGGATCTGTATACATTGACATTACTTTCTTCTTCAATGTCTCCGCATCATCGGCAAGGAAAATCCCGTTTCCTAGTGACTTACTCATTTTTGCATTACCATCTAATCCAGGTAAACGTCCTTGCCCTTTTGGAGGGAAGACACCTTCTGGTTCAACAAGAATATCTTGTTGATAAATTGTATTAAAACTTCTAACGATTTCGCGTGTTTGTTCAATCATTGGTTCTTGATCATCGCCAACAGGTACAACTGTTGCTTTAAATGCTGTAATATCTGCAGCCTGGCTAACCGGATAAACAAAAAATCCGGCAGGAATACTGCGTTCAAAATTCTTTTGTTGAATTTCAGCTTTAACTGTAGGATTACGTTCCAAGCGAGAAACAGTTACCAAATTCAAGTAATAACTTGTTAGTTCCGTTAATGCAGGAATTTGAGATTGAACAAAAATAGTTGATTTGTTTGGATCAATACCAACCGCTAGATAATCTAACGCTACTTGAATTAAACTATTTTTAATTTTTTCCGGATCACGTGCGTTATCTGTCAAAGCTTGTTGATCAGCAATCATGATGAATATCTCATAATCACCAGAATTTTGCATTTCAACACGATTCTTTAATGAACCGATGTAGTGCCCGATATGTAGTTTCCCCGTAGGTCGATCCCCTGATAAGACTACTTTTTTTGTCATATTTACGCTCCCTTTCTATCTATAAAAAAAGTCCTATTGTTAGTAAATAACAATAGGACGACTGTCTCGTGGTACCACCTAAATTGCAGAATAAAATTCTGCCACTTACCGATAAGGAGGTTACCCAAAATTCTCATATATCCAATTCAGTCCGCCACCATACCTTCCAGCAAAATCAGTATGTCCCTGTTCTAGTTGGCGTTCCTACTTCGCAATAATCAATGAATTATCTATTAGTGTAAGTGTAGCGTGTTCAACAGAAAAAATCAAATAATATTAAATACTAGACGAATATTTCAAAAACCTTTAAACTAGGTCAATAGTACAAAGGGGGCATTAAGATGTCAGAAGAAGAAATCGAACAAAATAGAGTTGATTCAATTATTACTGAAATTAATCACCAATCTATTAAAACAGCCGAACTATGTGAAAAAGCACATAAAGAAACCTCATCAGTTGAAAAAAACTATGTAGATAATGCCAAAATCAATACTTTTGAAGTTGATGATAGAATTGAAACGAATGCCGAAGTGCAACAACAGAAACAATTGGTCGCCACGACTATCCAAACTGAAGAAATATTAGAAAAACAGGTTCATACTTTAAAACAATTAGGCGATTCACCTTATTTTGGACGTATCGACATCCAAGACGATGGCGATCCAGAACAGGAACAACTCTATATTGGTCTAGCCTCTCTAGTAGATGATCATCAAAATTTTCTAATACATGACTGGCGTGCACCTATTTCAAGTATTTATTATAACGGCGCATTGGGTCATATTTCTTATAAGACACCACAAGGAACTCAAATGACAGAATTATCCAAAAAACGTCAATTTCAAATTAAAGAAGGTAAAATCCTATCGATGTTTGATACCAATGAAACAATTGGCGATGAATTATTGCAACAAGTTTTAGGCGAACAAAGTGACACACAGATGAAAAATATTGTTTCTACAATTCAACAAGAACAAAACACAATTATTCGAGATACAACAAGTGACTTATTAGTTGTCCAGGGGGTTGCCGGAAGTGGGAAAACATCCGCTATTCTACAACGTATTGCATTTCTACTCTATCACTCAAGAACATCACTAAATGCGGATCAAATTATATTATTTTCTCCAAATCTACTTTTCAGTCACTATATTTCCGATGTACTACCTAGCCTGGGCGAAAAGAACATGAGACAAGTCACGTTAGCCGAATTCTTCTCTAATCGTTTTCAAGGATTAAAGGTTGAAACCTTATTTGAAAATTATGAGTCAAACAATAAACATGCTTCATCTGATTTAAGAGGTAATGCACTTTTAAAAAAAACAATTGAAAATTACTTAAATGCAGTAGATTCATCTGAATTAGCCTTCACAGATATCATTTATGAAGGTATCCCGTTCTTTAAAAAAGAAGAAATCGCTAATATATTTACACATCTACCACATAATATGTTGTCATCAGATAAATTTACCGCAACAAAAAATACACTAACAAAACGATTAAAAACTAGAATTGCCGAAATGGCAGAATCTGATTGGATGCGTGAAGAAATTGATTCGTTATCTGATTCTCAATATGAAACATATTTAAGTGATTATGAACGCGATGAATTTGATAGTATTGATAAAGAAATATCATATATTGGTACCATTATATTAAAAGATCGCTTTAATATTGTATATGATGCGATTTACAATAATTATTTTATTGATATTTATGAGCAATATGCTAAATTCCTTGAAATTACAATTTCAATAGAAGAAAAAAAATCATTCCAATCAAACTTAGAGCTTCATAAAATCACGTTATTAGATGCCACACCACTACTATTGCTACGAGACTTACTAACGGGTGATGGTCAAAATAGAAATATCGAACATCTTTTTATTGATGAAATTCAAGATTACTCTCCGCTGCAACTCTTATATTTAAAAAATTGTTTTCCTAACGCTAAATTAACACTTTTAGGAGATAGTGAGCAAGCTTTATTCTATGATTTAATCTTACCAGCTAAATTTTTAGAAAATTTAAATCATATTTTACAAGTTAAAAAAACTAATTTAATTATTTTAAATAAAAGTTACCGATCAACATTTGAAATTACTAATTTTGCAAAATCATTGCTACCAGACGGAAATAGCATTGAATCATTCACACGTCATGGCGAATTACCTAAAATATACTTTAGTAAAACCCGGGCTTCTGCACTAGCATCTTTAATAGCCCTAATTAAAAATGGTGATACTAATAACCAACCAGTAACTATCATCACTAAAAATTTGGCTGAATGTAAATTACTATATAGTGAACTCAGATCATTAGTAAAATTAACAATGGTTACAGATGGCGACAGAAAAATTCCAGAAGAAACAATAATATTACCTATTTATTTAGCTAAAGGCTTGGAATTTGATTCTGTTATTGCTTTTGATATTTCAAAAAAAAATTATATTTCAAAAAATGATCTTGGTACCCTTTATACTCTTTGTTCACGAGCAATGCATACCTTAACTATCTTTTCCATTGAGTCACTATCTCCGTTGCTTACGAATTCCATAAATAATTCTAGTGTTTTGATTGTTTAAATTTAGGTTGATTTATTTTTAATATTACTATAGACTTTTATAGTAATGCCGCTTTAGCTCAGTAGGTAGAGTATCACCATGGTAAGGTGGGGGTCACCGGTTCAAATCCGGTAAGCGGCTTTTTATTTTACAATCGCATAAAAAAAGGACATTAACAATTATGTTAATGTCCTTTTTTTATTTATTATTAGCATGGCAACGTCCTACCCTCGCAGGGGGCGACCCCCAACTACTCTTGGCGCTAAGAAGCTTAACTTCTGTGTTCG
>NZ_JBXAXT010000006.1:0-91260 GCF_056781895.1 Dellaglioa sp. CoH-57-MRSF-22
TGTCAAGAATTTTTTGAATAAATATTCATTTCTTCTTGCCGTATCAATCAGCTTTATTAATATACCATCTGGTATATCTCATGTCAACACTTTATTTGCGATATTCATTATCGCCTCAATAGCACTTATTAAATATATCAGCTTTCTTTTTCTTGGTCAAGTCTATTTATGTGAATATCTCTTAATATTACAAATAAATCGTAATTTCAGTCCCCTTATCATTCGAATCTTTCACACTAATCTCTCCACCCATTGATGTCACTAGTTCCTGCACAATAGCGAGGCCAAGCCCATTACCTTCTATTTGTTTATTTCTAGACGGATCTACTCTATAGAAACGTTCAAATATTCTTTTTTTGTCTTGATTTGAAATACCAATACCAGTATCTGATACTGCTATAAAAAATCTTGTCTTTATTTTGCCTACTTCAACTACCATACGCCCATTATCAACATTATATTTAACAGCGTTTTGCAATAAATTACCTAAGATAGTGGCTATCTTATTTTTATCAAACTTTACATAAAGATCTTTTGTTATTCTCTTGTCTACTATTAAATTTTTACTTTTAATAGTACTACTTAATAAATCTAACTCATAATTTATCATAGCATCTAAATTGAAACTCGAAATATTTTCTTTGGGTTTTTGCCCTTTTGCTAATTTTAATATCTCTTGAATTAATACTTCTAATTTTTCACTTTCGTCATAAATAATATTTAAAAATTTGTTAGTTGTACTTGAATCAACAGATTCTTCTAAAAGAGTTTCAGCAAATCCTTTAATTGCTGTTACTGGTGTTTTCAATTCATGACTCACATTTCCGACAAATTCATTTTGCATTTTCTCTAATAATTTCAGCTCAGTTATATCATATAAAATTACGATTACTTGAAATTCTACATTGTTATTTGCTATATAGACGACCGTTGCATCAACCACTCTGTTTGTATTGGCAATTTCAACTTCATCTCTTTGCTTATCTTGTGTTTTAATGGCTTTTTCAATTAGTCCACTCAATTTGTATGTTTTAATATCATCAATATATGAATGTTGCTTACTTTCTATCTGTTGGCCTAATAATTTAGAAATCATATCATTTACGACTAGTACTTGTCTTTTATGATCAATTTGCATAACCCCAACTGTCAAATGTTCAATTAATTTTAGATAGTTATTATTTTGTACCTGATAGTGAATATTTCTTTTCTTTTGATAACTTTCAACACGATTAATGGCTTTCGATAATTCAAAATTGGGACTATCTGTATCTAGTAATACATGATAAGAATCTCCTTTATTGACTAAACTATTCAATATATTAGCCATTAATTCGGACTCAGCACCTGCTTTAGATGCTATTTTATAAAGTATAGCTATTTCAATCAAACTCAACACACTTACTCCAATAATACTATTCTTACTAAAAAGTTTCCCGGATACATCCCATAGAAGTGTCATACTAAATGTTAAATTTAGCAACAAGATTAACGTCGTAATTATCCATTTTAGTTTTTGTTTCATTTATTCTCCTCAAACTTATAGCCAAATCCTCGAACTGTCTTTAAATATAGGGGGTTTTTAGCATCTACTTCTAATTTTTCGCGTAAATGGCTCACATGCATATCTATCATCCTTGTTTGCCCTTCATAATCGTATCCCCAAACACCGCTCAATAACTTTTCTCTACTTAGCACACGTCCTGTTCGTTTAATAAAATATACTAAAAGTTCGAACTCTTTTGGTGTTAATGCAACTTTTTCATCATTTTTATAAACTGAATAGTTAGAAAAATCAATTTTAAAATCTTTAAATTCTCTCACTTCATTATCAATTTGTTCATCCTTAGATGAGTCATGTTCAGTACGTCTCAAAATAGCCTTAATTCTTGCTATTACTTCTCTTGGACTAAACGGTTTAGTCATATAATCGTCTGCACCAATTTCTAAACCAATTATTTTATTCAATTCATCATCTTTAGCCGTTAAAATGATTATTGGCGTTTTTACTTTTTCTTGTCTTAATTTTTTTGTAACTTCGATACCATCGTAACCAGGCAGCATCAAATCGAGAATAATGAAATCAAAATTTTGTTCTGTTGCTTTTTTAAATGCACTAGGCCCATCTATTGCTACATGCACTTCATAGTTCGCATTTTCTAGATTATACGTTAACAGCGTAACAATTGCTGGTTCATCATCTACAACTAAAATTTTTTTCATTATTTATCCCCCTGATAACTAAATTTATTTAATTATGACTAACCCTATTTCATATGGTGAGTCTGAAAATATCGCACTTTCTGTTATTTTTGTATCTCCACTAAATGTCCTAATTTTTAATCGACAATACGTTGAGCTACTCTGTAATGCTTCATACAATTCGGTTTCGTTTCTAACTTCAATGCCATTACATTGAACGACCACATCACCAACCTCTACGTCCATCTTTGAAGCTGGCGTACCTGGGCGTACCCCTACAATTAATATTCCTTCATTGGATTCTGCAAACCATTTTTCTTGTTTATTATCATGGCGTTTGATCATATATTGGCTGATACAATACGCAACTAATAGAACAATTAATCCATATATCCCCATTATTGGTATAAATATAGCCATTATCGCTAAACCTGTCCCTATAAAAGCTAAATATAAGTATTGTTTTTTTATAAATTTGATAGCTACTCTTGGTATTTCTTTATAGATACGTAATGATAGCCCAACAATTAATGGTAAAATAATGATGTTAAATTCTGTACCTGCTATATGAATAATTGGCCACCAAGAGAGTACACTATGGAATTGATCACCCGGTGTTAGAATTACAAGTGGCACCAGATACAGATCCTTCATACTAAACGACGATATATTTCGCCCTCGTTTACCTGACTGTGTGTTCGGCGATAAGGGACTATTTCTGAATAAATACAGCGCACAAGCAGTTATAAATAAAATGACTGTCCCTATCAGTAGAATCCCTGTCGTAAATTCAACGTGAAATTCTTCATATTTAAATATTTCAAAATTACTTAATTGAGATTTAGTCATCCCATATACTAGTCCCGATATAATAAATAGCGGAAAGATAGCATCAAATACTGGGTATAGTAGTAGTCCTAAAATCATAAAAATAGCATAAATAACTACCCAGTTAATAGGCAACATAACACCTAGTCCAAATAGTAACATTGATCCAATAATACTAAAAATAAAGCCTACTTTTATTGCATGACGTCCCTCATAAAAATCACTATCGACAGCTGTTCTAAATGCTTGTCTCTCTTTTTTAATTCTTCGTGTATACATACCATAAATCAGTATAATTGCTAACCAAAGCGTTGGTTGCATGAAAAAGTTTCCAATAATTTTAAGCGTTACCATAAATGCACCTATTTTCTTTAATATATAGTACTCAAATTATATCATGCTTTGTCATGATTCAAAAAAGATAATCATAATAACAAAAAAGACTGAATTTTGCATTTAGCAAAATCAGTCTTTTAAAATTTAATTAAATTTTAAGGAAACGACGCATTGAAACGAACGATCCTAAAGCACCAATAATTATCCCGATTGACACTAATAATAAATCAATTTCTGCCAAGAAAGTTCCTGGTGTTAATAATTGATAACTAGTTGATGCCAACGAAACTTGTAAACCGTTATAAATCCAAATATAGCCAAAATCAACTAAAATAATTGGAATGATAGCACCTAAAAGCCCAGTCCATGCACCTTCAAGTAAAAACGGCCATCTGATAAATCCATTCGTCGCACCTACTAGACGCATAATTCCAATCTCATTTCTTCGAGATAAAATTGTGATTCTAATCGTGTTAGAAATTAAGAATACTGCAACAAAGAGGAGTAAAGCACTAATAATCATACCCCATTTTTGGATATTACCAACTACTTTAAATAGTTTTTTAGCAGATGTGCCCCCAAAACTAGCATCATTTACATAATCTAAACTTTTAGCACGTTTTGCAATTTGCTCAGTTTGTTTTGGTTTTTTAGTTTGAACATCAAATGTATCATATAGTGGATTATCATCCCCACCAAATAACTTAAATTCATTACCATAACTACCAACAACTTGTTGTAATTGCTCCTTTTTACTTGAAAAAGTAACTTTTTTAACTTCTGAATAACTTTCAAGTTTCTTTTTCAAATCAGCCTGTTGATTCTTTGTTGTCTTTCGTTCAACAAACACTCTGACTTGAACATCGTTCTCAACATCAGATGCTAATTTATTTACGTTCATTAAGATTGAAAGTAACACCCCAACCAAAATTAACGTTACAGTAACAGCACTAATAGCAGCAACAGACATCCATCCATTACGACGTAAACTCTTAATACTTTCACCAAAATGACGCCTAAACGTTCTCATTTTCATAACCGTATTTTCCTCCTTCTTCATCTCGGGCAATACGGCCATCTTCAATAGCCAACAAACGATGTGGATATTTGTTCACAATAATACTATTATGAGTTGCCATGATAACTGTTGTCCCTTGTTCATTAACTTTTTCTAAAATTGACATAATATCATCTGACGTTTCAGGGTCTAAATTCCCCGTTGGTTCATCAGCAATTAAGACTTCTGGTTTATTTGCAACTGCACGTGCAATCGCAATTCTTTGTTGTTCACCACCAGATAATTCTTCCGGAAATTTATCCGCCTTGTCAGACAAATCAACAAGATCTAGCACGTAATCAACACGTTCTTTAATTTCTGCAGGTTCTTTTTCAATAACTTCTAACGCGTATGCAATATTTTCAAAAATTGTTAAACGAGGTAATAATTTGAAATCTTGGAATACAATTCCTAAATCTCTTCGTAAAAATGGTACTTCTTTTGGTTTCATCGTTTCTAAATGAAAATCATTTACTGTGATTTCACCAGATGTTGCTTGTTCTTCATGGTACATCATTTTTATAAATGTCGACTTTCCGGCACCACTAGGTCCAACCACATATACGAATTCACCTTGGTCAATTCGAAGATTAATATCATTGCTTGCAATAATATCATCAGAATATTGTTTAAATACATTTTTAAATTCTATCAAACAGTGAATCCTCCTGTGTCTATTTTCATAACATTTTCATTATAGCATGATTATTTACCTTTATATTGCAGTAGTCTTACAATTAAGTTTCATTTTTTAACTTGGATTTTCATTTTTTAATTTCCACTGTAAATAAGCATTAATAAATCCATCTATATCACCGTCCATTACCGCTTGAACATTACCAGTCTCAAAATCGGAACGATGATCCTTAACCATTGAGTATGGGTGGAACACATATGATCGAATCTGCGACCCCCATCCAATATCCATTTGTTCACCTTGAATGGCAGCACGTTCTTTTTCTTTTGCTTCCATTTCAAGTTGATATAACTTAGATTTCATCATACTTTCAGCCGTTGCCCTATTTTGAAATTGTGACCGCTGCGCTTGGCTCGAAGTTACTATCCCTGTTGGAATATGAATTAATCTAACTGCTGAAGATGTTTTATTAATATGTTGTCCACCAGCTCCGGATGATCTAAATACTTCCATTCTGATATCATCTTGATTTAATTCTATTTCGACTGAATCATCCAACTCTGGCATCACATCAACAGATGCAAAAGACGTGTGGCGTCGACCAGCAGCATCAAAAGGTGAAATACGAACTAATCGATGCACCCCTTTTTCACTCTTAAGATAACCATACGCGTTTACTCCCTTAATAAGAAGCGTCACACTTTTCAATCCCGCTTCATCGCCAGATTGATAATCTACTGTTTCGACGATTAGCCCACTTTTTTCAGCCCATCTCGTATACATTCTAAGTAACATTAATCCCCAATCCTGAGATTCGGTACCTCCTGCACCTGGATGGATTTCTAAAATAGCATTTCTGCTATCATAAGGTTCATTCAATAATAATCGTAATTGATACTTGTCGAGTGCTTTTTTTGTCTCGTTAAACAAGTCATCAAATTCTATTAGCATATCATTATCATTTTCTTCTTGTAATAATTCAAGCATGACTTGTAATTCTGATACCTTACTCTCTAAATCATGAAACGCATCATATTTACCTTTTAATTGATTGTTTTCGTCAATAACTTTTTGTGCTTCTTCTTGGTGATTCCAAAAATCTGGGTTAGCCATTCGTTCTTCATTTTCAGAAATACGTTCATTCAGCGTCTCTAAGTCAAAGAGACCCCCTGAAGTTAGTTATTTTTTGTTCCATTTCATTAATTTGTTTCCTATAATCGCTTAATTCCATCAATTTTCTCCTTAATTTACTAAAAAGAGTCACCTTCAAACTCTATCGAATTCGGAAGTGACTCTTTAATAATGTTCTCTGATTAACTTTTTGATTAACGTTTAATATTTTGTCTGATTTCAGCTTTCATAAATAAACGTGTCACTTCAAATTCTATTGCTCCAACGACTTCTTCGAACATTCTAAATCCATCTGATTGGTATTCAACTAGAGGGTTTAATTGTCCGTAGCCACGTAGTCCAATAGACTGACGAAGTTGATCCATTGCATCAATATGCGCTGTCCATTTATCATCAACAACACGTAACACAACCACTTTTTCAAATTCAAGCATTTGTGCTGCATCAACTAATTGATCTTCTTTAATTTCATAGTTCTTTTCAGCGCGGTCGACCAAGTAGGCTTCGATTTGGTTAGCATCTTTACCTTCTAAATCTGCCAATGAGATACTGTCTTCATTAACCATTGAAGAGACAGCAAAATCTACAATAGCTTGTAAATTCCATTCATTTTGGTCACCTTGCGTGTGCATCTGAACAATATGATTAACAGTACGTTGTATCATAGGCATAATAACAGGTTTTAATGTTTTTTCTTCCATAATAATTTGTTGTCTCTGGTTATAAATAACCTCACGTTGTTCACGCATAACATCATCATATTGTAAAACATTTTTACGTGTATCATAGTTATTACCTTCGACACGTTTTTGTGCTGATTCAACTTGTTTTGTAATCATACGACTTTGGATAACAGCGTCATCTTCAGTAATGTTCATACGTTCTAAGAAGCTCTTAATACGTTCTGAACCGAATCGTAACATCAAATCATCTTCCAAAGAAAGATAGAATTGTGTCATCCCATCATCCCCTTGACGGCCAGCACGGCCACGAAGTTGATTATCAATACGACGAGATTCATGGCGTTCTGTACCAATAACAGCTAATCCACCAATTTCTTTAACGCCAGGGCCTAATTTAATATCAGTTCCACGTCCGGCCATATTCGTAGCTATGGTAACAGCACCACGTTGTCCAGCATTTAAAATGATTTCAGCTTCACGTTCATGATTTTTAGCATTTAAGACAGCATGTGGAATTTCAGCATCATCTAACATTTGTGCCAATAATTCTGACGTTTCAACTGCTACAGTACCAATCAACATAGGTTGACCAGCTTCATGGCGTTCTTTGATATCAGCAATGACAGCTTTAAATTTGCTATTTAAAGATGGATACAATAAATCTGCTTTATCATCACGAATAATAGGTTTATTCGTTGGAATTTGAACAACTTCCATATTATAAATTTCACGGAATTCTTCTTCTTCAGTTTTAGCAGTACCCGTCATACCAGATAATTTCTTGTACATTCTAAAGAAATTTTGGTAAGTGATGTTAGCCATTGTTTTAGTTTCGTCTTCAATTTCAACATGTTCTTTAGCCTCGATAGCTTGATGAACACCATCAGAATAACGACGACCTTCCATAATACGACCAGTAAATTGATCAACAATCATAACTTCACCATCTTGTACAACATAATCTTTATCACGTAGCATAACAAAATTAGCCCGTAATGCATTATCCAAATGATGAGTCAAAATTGTATTATCTGTATCATATAAATTATCTAGTCCAAAATATTTTTCACCTTTACGAATTCCTTCTTCGGTTAATGAAATTGATTTTGATTCAAGATCAATTTTATAGTCTTCTTCTTCAGTTAACGTTTTAACAAAACGATCTGCACGAACATACATGGCAGTCGTCTTTTCAGCTTGACCAGAAATAATCAACGGTGTTCTAGCTTCATCAATCAAAATTGAATCAACTTCATCGACGATAACATAGTTTAAAGGTCTTTGAACCATATCTTCACGATAAACAACCATGTTATCACGTAAGTAATCAAAGCCTAATTCACTATTTGTTGAATAGGTAATATCAGCTGCGTAGGCTTCGCGCTTTTCTTCAGCTGTTTTTTCGTTAATATTCAATCCGACAGTTAAACCTAACCATGAATATAATTCGCCCATTTCTGTTGCATCACGGCTTGATAAATATTCATTAACAGTAACAACATGAACACCTAGACCTGAAATTGCATTTAAATAAACGGGCATAGTAGCTGTTAAAGTTTTACCTTCACCAGTTTTCATCTCCGCAATATCACCATTATTTAAAACCATTCCACCAATCATTTGCACACGGAATGGGTATAGTCCTAACACACGTTTTGCGGCTTCTCGTACCACTGCAAATGCTTCTGGTAAAAGATCATCAAGCGTTTCACCTTCTTGATATCTTGCTTTAAAAGCAGGTGTTTTAGCTTTTAGTTCATCATCAGATAATAAAGCCATCTCGTCGGCCATATTTTCAATATTATCGGCTATTTTGCCTAGTTTTCTTAATTCACGATTATCACTTTCAACCCATTGTCTTAATACATTTGCCATTTAGCTTTTCCCCTTATATATCAAACACATTTATTGAATTATTTTTAATTATAATATCATTTTTTATAGTATCACTAAATCAATAAATTTTAAACTAAAATAACAAAAAAGCCCTGAGTAGTTAACTTACTCAACAGGCTTTTCAAGGTTAGTTTAATCTTCAGCTTCAATTAAACCATAGCGACCATCTTTACGTTTGTAAACAATGTTAATACCCTCTGTATCAGCATCTTCGTAAATAAAGAAGTTATGGCTCAACATATCCATTTGTAAAATAGCTTCTTCACTATTCATTGGTTTTAAAGAAACATGCTTTGTCCGAACAACATCAAATTTGCTTACTTCATCAATAGAATCTGATTCTTCATCAGCAATTTCATTACGAATTTCAATATCTTTAATTCCCTTGCCTCTTGATTGGCGATTAATTTTAGTTTTATATTTGCGAATTTGACGTTCTAATTTATCAGTCACAAGATCAACACTTGAAAGTAAATCTTGTGATGTTTCTTCAGCTCGAAGGACGAGAGAAGGCATCGGAACTGTCACTTCAACTTTGGCCGTTTTATCTGAATAAACTTTTAAATTAACATGGGCCGTTGAATTAGATGTATCAGTAAAGTATTTTTCTAATTTAAATAATTTCTTTTCAACATAATCTCTAGTAACATCTGTAACTTCAACATTTTCACCGCGAATATTGTATTTTAACATAATAAACTCTCCCTTCAATCTACAGCAGGTAACGAAACTATTAATTACCTTACCGCTTGATTTAATTATAAGCGAATAGACTTAAATTTACAAATGATATCCCTTAACAAATCTATTTAAAACGCCATTGTAATCGTTAACAGTCATTTTAACTTTTGCTTAAATATATCATACTAATTTATTTAAAAATTGTACCTATTGTTCATTATCTTGCAAGGGTAATACTCTTAATGCTTTTAGCATTTTGTGCTAACAAAATATGGGCATAAAATAGTGTTCGGCCGGTAGTATAAATATCATCCACAATCAAAACAACTTTATCCGATAAATCTGGGCAATCTGGACTAAGTTCAAACGGTTGAATTAATTCAAGCCTTTGTTGCCTATTTTTATGCGATTGTTTTTCTTTAACCGTATTATTTCGCACTAAAAAATGATCATGCTTAATATCTAAAAGACCACAGACTTGATTAAATCCTCGATTATTTAACGTTTCAGAATCAACAGGTATCACCACGAGGTAATCAAAATCAATTGTTTCTATTTTGTGCTTTAATTGTACTTGAAAAATAGTTCTCAGCTGATAATCACCATTAAACTTATAATTTTTAATGATATCTTTCATAAAATCATTATAAATGTACAACGCTTGATTCTGAAAATTTAAATTAGGATAAATAAGTTGCCATTTCTTACAATCCGCACATAATTGTGGCCTATTTTGTTCTCGACCGCATCCTCTACAGGCTAACTGAGTATTAATCAATCGTAACTGCTCCTGGCATCTCTTACAAACTATCTTTTTTTCATAAGGTTTAGTCGATAATATAAATGCTAGCGTTAATTTTTGACTAAATGTATTATGACAAATCTGACAGTTTCTCATATCTTTAATTTCCTTGCTTTACGATTCATCGTTTTTATTTGTCCAACTGCCTTTTTTATTGAAATCGTGTAGTCACAACATAAAAAGATAACGTCACCAAACGGACGATTGACATTACGTCCCACTCTGCCAGCAATCTGAACTAACGCTGCCGTTGAAAAAGTTTTATCATCTGCACCCAGAACAAAAACATCCAGATTAGCAAATGTCACACCACGTTCTAAAATTGTTGTTGTGATTAGATACCGTAGTTCGCCTGTTCTAATTGCCTTAACTTTATCTAGTCTATCTGGATCTTCAGAATAAACAGTGTCCCCCTTTAAATTAGGAAACTTCTTTTTAAATGCTTCCATTACTGGTTCCAATAACCAAATTTTCGGCACAAAAATTAAAAATGGATCCTTACGTTTTAGCCACTCTGTCATTTTCAGTGTTAATTTTTTGGGTAAACGTCCTTTTTTTAAATTCTTTTCCCACGCTTTTTCAAATTTAATTTTAATTTCAGGCAATAATTGACCATGAAAGCGTATTGGTAAATAACTAACCGTTAATTGTTTTAAGCGAACCTCCTTTAACAGATCCTCACTTGGGGTTGCCGTTAAAAATAAACTTGCCCCTTTTTGTTTAGTTGCTTGTGTTGTTGCTTGAAGCAGTAATTGATTCTGTGCATATGGAAAGGCATCTACCTCATCAACTATCATAACGTCAAACGCTTTATGAAATCTTAACAATTGATGTGTTGTACAGATGACTAGTTGGGTATAACGGTATGGTTCCGTTGTCTTTCCGTGCAGCAAACAAATATCAATATTTTGAAATGCTGCCTGCAATCTCGGAAATAATTCAATACAAACATCGACCCGTGGTGATGCTAAACAGATGCGCTTACCATCCATAATAGCAGCTTCAATACCTTTGAATAGCATTTCTGTTTTACCAGCGCCGGTTACCGCCCACAGTAAATGCCGGGCACCCGAATTTTTAAAAATTTGTTTCACTTCATTAGCACATATTTCTTGGCTAGTCGTTAATTCTCCATTCCACGTCAATGGACTCCCTTTTTGAGTTGAAAACAAGTTGGGTTCAGGTATAGTATAAAGTGTAGTCGTAGTTGAAATACGTCCTAATATCATACAGTATGAACAATAGTACCGGTCACCTTGTAATTTATTTTCCTTTAAATTAAGTTGTGAAAGGCATCTGCGACAGATTAATTGTTTATCTTCAATACTAATTCCTGGGTACGACGTAAGTTCATCTAAATTAATAGTTTCGTCAATTTCTGAATCAGTTATTAAACGACCATACAAACTTGAAAGTGTCATTCTCCTCAATCCCTTCAATAAGTTTAAATACGCAAAGGAACCTTAATTATGTCAAAAAATTATTTAACAATTAAAGAATCTGGTTTAGCCACATTAATTGAAAAGAAGTCTTCCTTCATTTGTCGTGTCACTCGAATCGCGACAGAATCTGATGCAGTTGCTTTTATTGAATCAGTCAAGAAATTAGAACCTAAAGCAAGACATCACTGTTTTGCATACACATTTGGTACTGAGTCTGAAATCCAACGTCAAAGCGATGATGGTGAACCCTCTGGAACGGCTGGTGTTCCCATTCTAGAAGTTATTAAAAAAAATCAGCTTAAAAATATTTGTATCGTTGTTAGTCGAAAGTTTGGTGGTATTAAGCTAGGTGCTGGTGGTTTAATCCGTGCTTATAGTAATGCTGCTTCGCAGACGATTGAACAAATTGGTATCGTTGAACGTATTTTACAAACCGAACTTATTTGCCAAATTGCTTACCAAAATGTTGGAAAACTTGAAAATTATCTTGAAAAAAATTCAATTATAATCCAACACACAACCTATCTTGAAACAGTAGAAATAACTTTAGCAGTTGATAAAAATTTGATATTAACCTTACAAGATCAACTAATCAACCTACTCAATAACCAAATAACTTTTAAATTAGGCCAAGATTTATATAATGAAATTCAAGTTAAGTAAAAAGGATGCCCAATTACTGGACATCCTTTTTACTATCTATTTTTTTGAAGTCATCGTTTTAACAATTCTTTTAATCCAATTTAGCAGTGGCTTTCGTTTAGATCCAACTAATCCGATGGACTCTACGAATAGTTCTAGTCCCACTAATGTCGCAACTGACATTAGTATTGAACCCCAAATTGATGATATTGGATAAAGTAATGAAATAAATGAAAAAATTAACGCAATGCCATATATAACTAATACTGTCTGTCGATGCGTTAACCCCATTTGCATCAAACGATGATGTAAATGATGTTTGTCTGCTTGAGAGATAGGCTTTTTATTTAAAATCCGGCGTAACATTGCATAAACAGTATCCGTAATTGGTACACCCAATATTAAAACAGGCACAATAATAGAAATAAAAGTTGCATTTTTAAGTCCAGATAAAGAGAATACTGAAATCATAAATCCAATAAATAACGCGCCTGTATCCCCTAAGTAGATTCTAGCTGGAAAGAAATTATATGGCAAAAATCCAATCAGAGCAGCAACCAGCGTAAACATCATAATTGCAATATAACTATTTGTATTAACTAAAAAGAAATAGCCTACCAAACCACTTGTAAATAAATCAATAATGGAAACCCCAGTTGCTAAGCCATCTAATCCGTCTATTAAATTAATAGCATTTGTAATAGCTAAAATCCAAATAATTGTAATAGGGAAACTCATCCATCCTAAATTAATAATACCAAAATAAGGTAAAGTGAATGTCGTCATTCGCATATTTGAAAAAAAGTAGACGATCAAGGCGGCAACTGTGATGCCAAACATCTTTTGGCGTGGTTTTAATTCAAACTTATCATCTAAAACACCGGTGATAATAATTACCAATTCAGCAACAAACAGTGTCACTAACATTTTTATTGGATATTGATTTTTTAAAATAAAAAAATTCGTAAAGTTAAAAGCTATAAAAATGGCTAATCCACCCATTGTAGGCATTGAAACCTTATTTACTCGTCTATTATTTGGAACATCGACTGCTCCAATTTTAATTGAAAATAGTCTAATAACGGGAGTTAGCAACGCGGAGATAAGCGCTGTTGCGAAAAATGCTACGATAATTGGAAACATTTTGATATCTCTCCTTAAAAATATTCTGTCATAGTAGTCTTAACTATACCACGTTGTTAAATAAATACAAAAAAAGTATCAATTAAATTTAATTGATACTTTTCAATGTTTATTTTTTCAAATGATAATTATATGTTGCAACAATAATATTCTCGCGAGAATTTAAGACCGTTCTCAATCTTAAACTCGTTTGATTATGAAGAATATTTTGCCATGGTTTTCTTGGAACAAACTGTGGTACTAAGACTGTCGTTGTGAAGTTACGAGCAGCGGCATTCTTAGCAATAACATCTGTAAATTTCACAACAGGTGAAGCAATTGAACGATATGACGAATGTAAATCAACAAAACGAACACCAGGGAAACGTTCTTTAAATTCACGTTCCGTTTCATGTTCTTTTTCCGGATTTGTATCGAAAGAAACGTGCATTGCAATTACGTAGTCACCAATTGAACGTGCATAATTAATTGCACCCGTTGTAACATGCGTTACAGAACTAACTAACACGATAACTGTGGAGCCATCGTAATCATGAATTTCTGCTTCTTCTGTTAAACGTAATTGTTCGGCAACTTTATTGTAATGATCATTTATTTTATAGAATATAATATACATAACTGGCATGATAATAAAGAATGGCCATACTGTTGATAAGCGATATCTAAAGAGAATCAACAAAATACTAAATGAGATAAAGGCCCCTAAGAAATTGTAAAAGGCTTTCATAATCCAACCTTTTGGGCGATCATGATACCATTTTACAATCATCCCTGTCTGAGACAACGTAAACGGAATAAACACACCTACCGCATATAATGGAATTAATAATGACGTTGATCCATTAAATATAAATGTTAAAATAATTGATCCGGCCGCTAACGTGATAATTCCGTTAGAGTAGCCTAATCGATCACCTTTATCCATATACAAATGAGGCATAAATTTATCTTTAGCTAAATTAAACGCTAAAATTGGAAATGCCGAGAAACCTGTATTTGCAGCTAATACTAAAATCAATACTGTTGAAAATTGGAAAACGTAATACAAAATACCTTGTCCAAATGTTGTTTGTGCAATTTGTGAAAGAACAGTTACTTTTTCAGTAGGAATAATGCCATACCAATAGTTTAAGAATGTTATTCCACCAAAGAAGACTGCCAAAAGCGTCGCCATAATTGTTAAAGTAGCAGCAGCATTTTTAGCATGTGGTTTTTTGAAGAAAGGCACTGCATTACTAATTGCTTCAACACCAGTTAATGAAGATGATCCCGATGAGAATGCTTTCAAAAGTAAGGCTAGTGTAATTCCAGGAACGGCCGTACCCACAGCAGCTGTTGCGTGGTAAGGTACTTGACCTGTCATAATATTATAACCACCAACTAGTAACATCAATATAATCATAACCACGAAAAGATAAACAGGAATAGTTAAGAATGAAGCTGATTCCCGCAAGCCTCGTAAGTTCATTGCCATTACCAAAATAATAATAACCACTGAGATTGCTACTTGATGTCCATATAACGAAGGTACCGCAGAAATCAATGCCTCAGTCCCTGCGGAAACACTAACCGCTACTGTCAACATATAATCAATTAAAAGCGATCCACCAGAAATTAATCCAGCATTTTTACCTAAGTTTTTACTTGAGACAACATACGCGCCTCCACCCTTAGGATAAGCATGGATAATTTGGCGATACGAAATTGTAATTGAAGCCAATAAAACTAAGACTAACAATGCAATTGGTAATGAATACCAGATTGCCATTGCTGAAAAGCCCACTAAAACGGTAACAATTTGTTCCGTACCATACGCCACAGATGAGAGTGCATCTGACGATAAGAGCGCTAATGCCTTAAATTTTGATAATTGTTGATCTCCTTCTTCAGAAGATTTTAATGGCTTCCCAATTAAAAGTCTCTTTAAATAACGACGCATTTCTCTTTACCCCTTATGTTCTATATTTAAAAATCCATTCATAAATGATGCCAAAACAGCGCATTTATTTTACTGAATAGTTATTTTAATTACTAATTTCTATTCACCGAATTCACTCTATTTTACTCGTTTATTTTTAAATATACAATACTGCAAACAAACTTTATTTTCAGCATAAAAAAAGAGCTACTAATCCCAGAATAACACGGATTAATAGCTCTTAAATTTTCATCATTTTTTATGACAAATGGGTTACATCATACCGCCCATACCACCAGGCATTTGTTGTGGATCAGCTGCAGATACTGGTTCTGGTTTATCTGCAACAACTGCTTCAGTTGTTAATAATAAGGCTGAGACACTAGCTGCATTTTGCAATGCTGAGCGTGTCACTTTAGTTGGATCAACAATCCCAACTTCAATCATATCTTGCCATTCATTTGTTGCTGCGTTAAAACCAATACCAGGTTTTTCTGATTTTAGTTTTTCAACAATAACTGAACCCTCAAGTCCAGCATTCTTTGCAATTTGGCGTACTGGTTCTTCCAAAGCACGTTGAACAATCTTGATACCCGTTAATTCATCGCCAACTGCTTCAAGTGCAGCAACTTTACTAATAACGTTAACAAATGCAGTACCACCACCGGCAACGAATCCTTCTTCGACAGCAGCGCGTGTCGCATTCAAAGCATCTTCAATACGGTATTTGCGTTCTTTTAATTCTGTTTCAGTTGCAGCACCAACTTTGATGACAGCAACCCCACCAGATAATTTTGCCAAACGTTCTTGTAATTTTTCACGATCAAATTCAGACGTCGTTTCATCGATTTGTTTTTTAATCAAACCAACACGTTCTGTAATTTTAGCTTTATCACCAGAACCTTCAACAATAACTGTGTTTTCTTTTGTAATATTAACTTTACCAGCTGAACCTAATTGTTCAATTGTTGTATCCTTCAATTGTAAACCAAGTTCATCAGTAATCACTGTTGCACCAGTAACGATGGCAATATCTTCAAGCATCGCTTTACGACGATCACCAAATCCAGGTGCTTTGACTGCAACAACGTTAAATGTACCACGAATTTTATTCAATACTAATGTTGGTAAAGCTTCCCCATCAACATCATCGGCGATGATTAACAATGGGCGACCTTGTTCCACAATAGATTGTAATAATGGTAAGACTTCTTGAATATTAGAAATTTTCTTATCCGTTACTAAAATATATGGTGTCTCTAAGTTAGCTTCCATTTTATCGTTATCAGTTACCATATATTGTGACAAGTAACCTCGATCAAATTGCATCCCTTCAACGACATCTAATGATGTATCGATGCTTTTTGATTCTTCAATTGTAATAACGCCATCATTACCAACTTTTTCCATAGCGTCAGCAATTAAAGCACCAATTTCTTCATTAGCTGAAGATACAGAAGCAATTTGAGCAATATCTTCTTTTGTTTCAACTTTGTGTGATAATTCATGTAATTCAGCAACGGCTGCTTTTGTAGCAGTTTCGATACCACGACGAATCCCAACAGGGTTAGCACCTGCTGTCACATTCTTCATACCTTCAGTGACGATAGCTTGTGTTAAAACAGTAGCAGTTGTCGTTCCATCACCAGCTATATCATTCGTTTTTGAAGCAACTTCTGATACTAATTTAGCACCCATATTTTCAAAATGGTCTTCTAATTCAATCGCACGAGCAATTGTTACACCATCATTTGTAATAATTGGTGAGCCATATGATTCTTCTAAAACAACATTACGGCCTTTTGGTCCTAAAGTTGATTTAACGGTATTGGCTAATTGGTCAACACCTCTAAGCATTGCTGAACGAGCATCTTCAGAAAATTTTAATTCCTTTGACATAATTAATCCACCTCATCTTTAATTTAAATTTATATTAGTCTACTGTTGCAACGATATCTTTTTCATGAACAATTAAGTAGTCTTTACCTTCGAATGAAACTTCTGAGCCAGCATACTTATCAAATAAAACGGTCTCTCCAACGTTAACAGCAACAGCAATTTTTTCACCGTTATCCATCGTACGGCCATCACCAACTGCAACAATTTTTCCTGTTTGTGGTTTTTCTTGTACGTTACTTGCTAAGACGATCCCGCCTACTGTTGTTTCTTCTTCTTTTGTTACTTCTAAAATAACACGATCTGCTAATGGTTTTAACACGTTCTATCCCTCCAACACTTTTATTTAGCACTCTATCTTCCTAAGTGCTAATCACAAAATTAACTATAATCAATTTTTCAAACAATTGCAAGCATTTCAGCTCTTATTTAATAGAATTTTTAATATGAATTGAATTCGCTATCTAGTCAATTATGCTATACTTATCATACAAATTTATTCACTAGAAAAATGCACGACTATCTAATTACAGTTAAAGGAGTTCTCATGTCAAAATCAACTAGTAAAAATTCAATCGCTATTTTATTAGGCTACCTCGTTATCTTTATTTTACCAACAATTCTGAATCAACTATTTTCTTTAAAATCAGTTATCTATCCAGTAATGACGGCTGATTATGTTTTAGGAGCAATATTGTTAATTTGGTTAAATCATTACTTCAGTGCTAGAAATACAATAGATGGTTCCTCTAAATGGTCACAAATTATTTCGTGGGGTATTCTTGGATTCGTTCTAACGTTAGTAATCCAAACAGTTATTCAATTAATTTCATTCACCATTTTAAAAACGACCGTACCCTCACAAAATACAAATGAAATTATGACTATTTTTACAAAATATCCTTATTATATGTTGGCAGTCTCACTTGGTGCTCCCATTATGGAGGAACTCGTTTTTAGAAAAGTCTTTTTTGGCAATTTAGCAAGTTTCATATCACCTATTTCTGCCGCAATTCTTTCTAGTTTATTATTTAGTTTGGCACATAATGATGGCCATTTAGCTATCTACTTTTTAATTGGATTACTTTTCTGTTACCTCTACAAACGAACAGGTGACATCAAAACGTCAATGATTGCTCATATTCTTATGAATAGTCTAGTATTAATTATTCAATCGTCACTTTAAAAGAAAGGTGGAATTATTTTGATTCTGTTACAAGTACAACAAGCAGCTCGCTATTTTGGCGCAGATGTTCTTTTTGAAAATGCAAATATGGATATCAAAGACGATGCTAGGATAGCCCTAGTTGGTCGAAATGGTGCTGGAAAATCAACATTAATTAAAATGATTATTGATCAAGAGGCTACTGATGCTGGTCAAATCATTAAACATAAAGGCATGACCATCGGTTACTTAGCACAAACAACAACTGTTACTTCAGAACGTTCGATTTGGGACGAAATGAGTCGTGTTTTTGATTATTTAAAAAAAATGGAAATCCAAATTCATACATTAGAAGCCCAAATTGCTGATCCTAAAAATGCAGAAGATTCTGAAAAATTTGAAAAACTATTATCAACCTATGATCAAGTTTCACATGATTTCAGTGAAAAAAATGGCTATGGTTATGAATCAGAAATCCGTTCTGTTTTACATGGTTTTAGATTTTATGAAGAAGATTTCAATCGCGATATTAGGACTCTCTCTGGTGGTCAAAAAACACGTTTAGCCTTAGCAAAATTACTTTTAGAAAAACGTGATTTATTAATTTTAGATGAACCAACTAACCACTTAGATATTGAGACACTAACTTGGTTAGAAGGCTATTTGAAGACTTATACAGGGGCACTCTTAATTGTCTCTCATGATCGTTACTTCTTAGATAAAATTGTGACAGAAGTTTATGATATGAGCCATAATGAAACGACTCACTACAATGGCAACTACTCCCAATTTATTGTAAAAAAAGAAGCTAATTTAAAACAAGAATGGAAAGTTTTCGAAAAACAACAAGATAAGATTGAAAAACTCGAAGATTTTGTTAATAAAAACATTGTTCGAGCCTCAACAACAAAACGAGCGCAAAGTCGTCGTAAACAACTCGAAAAATTAGATAAACTTGACCGACCAGAAGGTGACGAAAAAGCCCCTCGTTTTAGTTTTAAATCTGCAGATGAGAGTGGTAATATCGTTTTAACTGTTGCCGGGGCAGCTGTTGGTTACGATAATAAAGTGTTATCTGAACCCGTTTCAATTGATTTACATAAGCATCAAGTTCAAGCTATTGTTGGCCCGAATGGTGTGGGAAAATCAACCTTACTTAAAAGTATCTTAGGCCAAATTCCATTTATTCGTGGTGAAGCATTCCTTGGCGCTAATGTTCATGTTGGCTACTACGATCAGGAGCAAAATCAATTAACAGATAAAAATACTGTTTTAGATGAACTCTGGAATGATCATCCTTCAACTCCTGAAACAGATATTCGATCATTATTAGGTGGATTTCTATTTTCTGGGGATGACGTTTTGAAACGTGTCTCAAATTTAAGTGGTGGTGAAAAAGCGCGTCTTGCTTTGACCAAACTTGCAATGGACAAAGATAACTTCCTAATCTTTGATGAACCCACTAACCATTTAGACATTGATAGTAAGGAAGTCCTTGAAAAGGCGATTGCTAACTTTGATGGTACTGTCTTACTTGTTTCTCATGACCGCTACTTCATTAATAAAGTTGCAGAAAGTATTATTGAAGTTTCAAAAGAAGGCTCTACTTACTACATGGGTGATTACGATTATTATGTTGATAAAAAAGAAGAATTAGAAGCTATCGCAGCCGAAAAAATGGCACTTGAAATTGCCTCATCTTCAGAAGTCCCTGAAGTTAAACCAACAACTAATTATCAACAAAATAAAGAAACGCAAAAGGAACAACGTAAATTAACACGTGAAATTGATCGTTTAGAATCTGAATTAAGTGAATTAGAAATTCATCAAACAGAACTTGAAGAAAAAATGTCTCAACCTACTATTTTTAGTGATGCAGATAAACTTCAGGAACTACAAACTGAACTACAATCTATTCAAACTGCAATAGAGACTGCAGAAACTAATTGGGAAGAAGCTAGCTTAGCTTTAGAATAAGCTAGCTTTTTTTTTTTTATTTATTGACATTTAAAGAATGAAAGCCTATTCTTTTGTTGTAATCTAAAAATAAAATATAAGTACACTAGGGGTGTTCTTTAGAAGAACTGAGATAGGTTTTTTCAACCTAATCCCTTCGAACCTGTAAGCCAAAACTTGCGTAGGAAAGTGTGAAGAAGGACCCCACTCTACAATTTTTTTGTCAAAGAGTGGGGTTTTTGTGTACTCAAGAGGAGAAAGTTATGCCATTAGAACTACTCGATAAACTTCGTGAAGAGAACCCAGTAATTTTCAACATTTCTAATTACATCACGGTTCAAGACGTTGCCAATGGACTCAACGCAATTGGCGCTTCCCCTATCATGCCCAGTGCGATTGAAGAAGCAGCCGAAATGTTACAAATTTCTGCTGCTGCCACAATCAATATGGGATCATTTAAAAGTTCAGAATTACCTTACATTGAGAGGGTTAGTCAAATCGCAAACGATTTAGCTATCCCACTTGTGCTAGACCCAGTTGCTGTTGCCATGCCTTACCGACAAAAAGTAATTACAAACTTGCTTGAGCATTTTCATTTTAATTTTATTCGCGGTAATGCTGGTGAAATTGCTGCATTAGCTGGTGTTGAATGGCAAGCAAAAGGTATTGATGCAGGAAATGGTTCTGCAGATTTAGCAGAAATCGCAAAAATTGTAGCCAAACGGTACAATTGTACGGTTGTTCTAAGTGGTCCTACAGACTATATTTCTGATGGAAAGCGTGTTGCAACTGTGACACAGGGAACGTCTCTTTTCCAAACACATGTTGGTTCAGGCGATATGCTTTCAAGTTTAATTGCTGCGTTTGCAGCTGTCTCTAAAGATAATGAGTTTGAAGCAGCAAGAATCGCCTGCCTTATCTTTGCAACAACTGGTGAACTTGTTGCTGATGAGTTAATTACCGAAAAACCAGGTAGTTTTATTGTTAACCTACTTGATAAACTACATTTAATAACGATAAATGAACTTTCTAATCAGATAACGATGAAAGGAGACCTATAATGCCTGATTTTCCACAAGCACTTTCAATTGCTGGATCCGATAGTAGTGGTGGCGCTGGTATGCAAGCTGACTTAAAAACGATGCAAGAACGGCATGTCTATGCTGCAACAGTTCTCGTCGCAATCACTGCACAAAACACACTTGGTGTGCAAGACAGTCTTCCCCTCCCTGCTAAAATTATTAATGAACAATTTGCCTCAATTGCAAATGATTTAGCCATTAAAGCATGCAAAACAGGGATGCTTGCAGATTCAGAACACGTTAAAGTAGTCGTTAAAAATCTGAAAAAATATCAATTTGGTCCCCTAATTGTTGACCCTGTCATGGTTGCAAAAGGCGGTGCCACACTTCTTTCTGAGGATGCTGTTGTTACAATCAAAGAAGAATTAATTCCTTTAGCCACGGTAGTAACCCCGAATATTCCAGAAGCTGAAGTCATAACTGGCTTGACCATTAATTCAAAAGAAGACATGAGTGCAGCTGGAAAAAAGATTAAATTATTAGGTGCAAAAAACGTCATCATTAAAGGCGGACATTATAACTCTGAAAATATCGTAAATGACTTTGTATTATTAGAAGATAACGATTCATTCTGGATGAGCTCGAAACGTATTGATACAATTCGAACTCATGGCACTGGTGATACCCTCTCAGCCTGCATTGCAGCAGAAATTGCCAAAGGACAAGATATTAAAACGGCCATCTTAGTGTCTAAAAAATATGTTGAAGCAACAATTAGCAACGGTATTATCGTTGGACATGGTCACGGGCCATTAAATCATTGGGCATATCGTGAGGTAACGCAAAATGAAGACATTTAATCAATCATGGTTAGCAAGTTACTTCATTGCAGGAACTCAAGACGTCGCCGACAATCAATTACTACCTACTTTAGAACGAGCGTTAAAATCAGGCATTTCTTGTTTCCAATTTA
This sequence comes from Dellaglioa sp. CoH-57-MRSF-22, assembly GCF_056781895.1. The sequence continues at coordinate 22,411 of NZ_JBXAXT010000006.1, forward strand.
GAGAAAAAAATCTCTTAACCCCTTTAACCCGGATACAAAAAAAGACACTCGCAATTGAATGTCAGAGGTTATGCACAAAATACCAAGTTCCTTTTTTCATTGATGATGATCTACCTTTAGCACTTGAAATTCAAGCAGATGGTATTCACGTTGGCCAAAATGACCAAAAGATTCAAAATGTGATAGATCAATCGGCGGGTCAATTAGCGATTGGCCTTTCTTGTCAAACACTCGATCAAATTAAACAAGCCAATCAATTATCAGGTATCGCTTATATTGGTAGTGGCCCTGTCTTTCCTACAAAATCAAAGTCAGATGCGACTGCGCCTCTCGGAATAGCTGGCTTAAATCAATTACTATCAATTAGTAAACTCCCGATTGTTGCAATTGGTGGTATTTCAGAAAATAATTTAGCCAAACTGGCTACTACAACTGTTTCGGGAGTTGCTGTTATTTCCTTGATTGCTAAAAGTCCGAACATTGAACAAACAGTTCAATCCATAAATCATTATTTTAAATTGGAGGACGATTAAGATGACAGAAACTAAAGAATTACGTGGACAATTTTTACTTTGGCTAGGTGCGGCCATTTCAATTGCCGAAATTATGACGGGCATGTTACTAGCTCCACTTGGCTTTTCTAAAGGTTTCCTTGCAATTCTAATTGGTCATTTAATTGGTTGTGGTCTCTTCTTACTACCTGCTGGTTATATTGGTGCCAAAAAGCATCAGACAGCCATTCAGTCAACTAAAGTTGCTTTTGGCTCAACAGGTGTGCTCTTATTTTCACTTATCAATTTGATTCAACTAATTGGTTGGACCGCTGTTATGATCGTCAACGCAATTTCAGCAATGAATGGTATTTCAAGTTCCTTACTTAATTTTAAAAATTCAATTATTATGGGACTTGTCATAGCTATTTTGATTATCATTTGGTTATTAGTTAGCGAAAATAGTTTGTATCGAATTAATTTAATTGTTGTTAATTTATTAGTTATTGGTGCAGGTATCATGATTTTTTTAATTTTCAAAGTACCCGTTTCACATACTTCCAATGGCTTAAATATGACATTTGGATCAGCTGTTGAATTAAATATCACCATGGCGTTATCTTGGCTACCACTAATAGGTGATTACACAAAATCAACAAAACATCCACTTGCTATGTCTACAGTTAGTTCGTTTAGCTATTTTTTAGGTAGTTTAATCATGTTTACCATTGGCTTACTTTTAACAACTAGAACCGGATTCACTGATTTTACCTCGTTCTTGGCTACATCAGGTTTAGGTATAATCGCATTATTCATTATTATATTTTCAACTGTTACAACCACATTTTTAGATGTTATGTCAGCAACAATTAACGTTCAGAATATACATTCCTTTAAACATATGAAATTGATTAGTATCATTATAGTTGCGCTTGGCTTAGTCATTGCATGGGTAGTTCCTATTGATAATTATCAAAATTTCTTATATTTTATCGCGTCAGTTTTTACACCATTATATGCAATTGTTTTTGTCACTTACTTTATTATGAAAAAAACGTTGCCTTATTGGTTAAATATTATTTGGTGGTTAATTGGCATTATTGCGTACTATCAATTACAACAATTTGATTTTATTTTTGGAACCACAATTATTATTCTATTCGGACTAGGATTACTCGTTTATCTATCCCAATTTATTTTACCAAAAAATTATTTTAGAAATATAAATTAACCATTTACAAAAAAATAGAGATTTAGCGTTCTCCCCAGTGTTAAACAACTGTTTAGCATTACAAGGCGAACTCTAAATCTCTATTTTAATTTTATAATAATTAAACTATCCAATCAAATTCTAAACTAGGATCAGCATTTAAATTTAATCCTGCACGTTGACCTTTAATAAATTCAACATATCCTGCTGCACCAATCATTGCAGCATTATCACCACATAATTTAATGGGCGCCTTCACAAATTCAATATCATTCATTTTCTTCATATCAGATTCAAGTCTTGTACGTAACCCTTTATTAGCTGCCACACCACCGGCTAAAATTAATTGTTTAATATCATACTCATGACAAGCACGTACCGTTTTCTCAGCAAGTACATCAATCACACTTTGTTGAAAGCTTGTTGCTAAATCAGCCCGGTCCAACTCTTCGCCTAATTGATCTGCATGGTGAACTGTATTGATGAAGGCACTTTTCAATCCACTGAAACTAAAGTCATAACTGTCATCTTTGATCATGGCACGCGGAAAATTAAACGTATCTTGTCCAGTATGTGCAAGTTCATCAATTTCTTTTCCTGATGGATAAGTCATCCCAAGAACACGCCCAACTTTATCATAAGCTTCACCTGCTGCGTCATCACGTGTCTCACCAATAATTTCAAATTGACCTTCTTCAGGCATATAAACTAACTCAGTATGTCCACCCGAAACGAGTAAAGCCATTGATGGATACACTATTTCAGATTCATAGCGCGCTGCAAAAATATGGCCTGCCATATGGTTAACGGGAATTAAAGGCAACTCGTGAGCAAATGCGATAGCTTTAGCAGCAGAAACACCTACTAGTAAAGCACCAACTAATCCTGGTCCATAAGTAACCGCAACAGCATCTAAATCATCATAAGTTACATTTGCTTCTGTCATAGCATCTTTAATACAACTCGTAATTTGTTCAATATGGTGGCGGCTGGCAACTTCAGGTACAACACCACCAAAACGTTTATGACTATTAACTTGCGTTGCAATGATGTTCGACAAAATAAGATGACCGTCTTCGACCACTGCGACACTAGTTTCATCACAACTTGATTCAAATGCTAAAATTAGATTTCTTTCCGTTTTATCCATTGAGACCTCTTTCAACTTAATTCATATTCCTTTATTTTAATTTAAGCAACATATCAACAGCATCTTGCCCATCTTCAACATAATAATTCTCTCGGATACCCACTTTAGTAAATCCTAATTGGTGGTATAGATTTAAAGCCGTCTGGTTATCACGGCGAACCTCTAAACTAACTGTTCTAAATCTCATTAAACGAGCACGCCTTGTAATAGACGTTACCAAAAAGTTTCCCATCCCTCTACCCTGACATTCAGGTAGAACAGCAATATTCGCAATATGTACGTCTCCCGTTATTGCATCCGTTGAACAACCAATAAAGCCTAACATTTTATCTTCCTTACGTAAGACTAAATAAAGTGTTTTGCTTTTTTGGCAAATTTCGCCTTCAAATATTTTTGCACTCCATGGTGATTTACCATCATAAACTGCTTTTTCAATCTCAAGTAGTTCCGGAATATCAGGTACAACAGCACGTGTCATAAAATAACTTTCATTTCTAATTTTAATTCTATGATTCTGAAAAACTAATGTCCTAACAGGTTCATCTGGTCTTAATTCTGGAATAATTTGTTTCACTCGTGCTTTAAATTTTTTCAACATAGGTATTATGATCCTTATCTGAATGGGTTTCTAACCATTGCGTCTCTGCTTGCGTTAATCGTAAATAATTCGGAATAAATGTCTCCTGATTAGCGGGCTCTTTATCTTTACCAATTAATCCCAAAATAAATGCCTGAGGAATATTTAAAAATGAAGCTGGAAACTGTGCCTGATCACCTAAAATATCGATAATTTGTTGTTTAAATAAATCGACATCAGTTCCAACAAAAATTTGTGGTCGGTTACGCTCTTTTAATTCAGTCACCCAAGTCACAAGTTCTCTATGCTGGTCTGGTAATTCATTTACAAGCTCATTATCATTTTTATACAAACCTGAGAATACGTAATTCCTACGTGCGTCAAATAACGGTACAATATCAGAATCACTATTTGTGGAAATACCTGCAGCCAACATTGCTAAACTAGAGACACCAACTAATTCACAATCTAATGTAAATGCTAGTGTTTTAGCTGTGGCAACGCCAATCCTGAGACCAGTAAAAGATCCTGGACCTTGTGCAACCACAATTCGGTCTAGCTCTGCAGGCTTAATACCTGCTAATTTCATGACATCAGAAATTGCTGGCATCAATGTAATACTGTGATTTTTTTTTATATTCGTTGTGATAGTTGCTAATAATGCACTATCTTCTAAAACAGCGACGCTGAGTGGTATATTCGATGTATCAATTGCTAAAATTTTCATTCATATCTTCCTTTATCTCTGCTTTGTTAACATTTTAGCACAAAAATAGTATCACAAATTTTTTCTAAGAGAAAATTAACAAAAAAATAGGACAAATAATTGTCCTATGGTTAATAACTAATTTATTTTGAAAATCCATTTGGATGCGTCTGTTCAAAAGTCCATGCTGTCTTAATGATATCTTCCATATTTTCATACTTAGGAGCCCAACCAAGAATTTCATGTGCTTTTTCACTTGCTGCAATTAAAGTTGAAGGATCACCTGCACGACGTGGTGCAATTTCTGCAGGAATTTCTTTACCTGTTGCACGGCGTGCTGCTTCTAGAATTTCCATATTTGAAAATCCATTAGATGAACCCAAGTTAAAGGCATTACTTTCATTTCCCGCAAGTAAGTAATCTAAGGCGCGAATGTGCGCATCTGCTAAATCAAGAACATGCACGTAATCACGGACGTTTGTACCATCTTTGGTATCATAATCGTCCCCAAAAATTTGTAATTTTTCACGTTCTCCGTTAGCAACTTGTAAAATAATTGGAATTAAATGTGTTTCAGGATTGTGATCTTCACCGATGCTACCATCTGGTTTTGATCCAGCAACATTGAAATAACGTAATGCGACAAACTTAACACCATCTGCAACGTCAGTCCAGTGCATAATTTTTTCCATGGCTAATTTACTTTCACCATATGGATTTGTTGGAATTTGAGGGTCATCTTCATGAATTGGGACAACTTTAGGTTCACCATATGTTGCAGCTGTTGAAGAAAAGACGATTTTTTTAACGCCAACTTCAGTCATGACTTCAAGTAAATGAATCATCCCTGCTGTATTATTGTCAAAATATTTTAATGGTTTTACCATTGATTCACCAACAAGAGATGAAGCTGCAAAATGAATAACTGCTTCAATATCCTCATTTTTGAAAACATTGCGCATAAAATTTTTATCCGCAATATCTCCTTGATAAAATTTTGCCTTTTTATTAACAGCCTCTAAGTGCCCTGTCACTAAATTATCGACAACAACAACATCACGACTATTTTCTACTAATTGATCAACAGTATGTGAACCAATGTAACCTGCGCCACCCAAAACTAAAATTGACATTTAAATTCCTCCAAATAGTTTATTTTCTTTATTATAACTTATTTTAGTAAATTTATCAGTGATTCACCCTTCTTTAGCAAATAAATAGACGACGAAAATAAATTCGCCGTCTGGTTAATTTCTATAAGTCACCCGTTAAAAATTGTGCTTGGCCCATGCCAAAGCTCCAATCTTCATCAGTATTAGTTGTTAAATTAATCATTAAATCTTCTGGTCTCAATCCAACTTTTGTTTGTAACTGTTGCATTAACTGTTGATAGAAGGTTTCTTTTTGCTCTGTCGTTCTTGGTCGCGTTGTTAAACTAAAGACCAATACTTCTTTTGTTCGCATAAATCCAAGCCCAGTATCTAAAATTTGCATTTCATTTATTGGATGTTGAGTGACAATTTGATATCTGTCACTAACTGGTGCGCCAAATGAATTAAGCATTACATCATAAGCAATATCTAAAATTTCTTTTATTTGGCCTTCAGAACGGCCTTCAATCATATCAATTTTCATCAATGGCATAGATTGAATCCTCCTATAATCGTTTACCTAATCTTTGGATTTGTTTATTATTACCAACCATATATAACAAAATAATTTGAATTGGAATTAAAATTAAATCTTTGATAGCACGTGCATAGATAATTGTCCAAGGTGACTGGTACATTAATACTAGCCAGAATGTATTTAACAATAAATCAATAACAACGACATTGATTAATACGGCAATAATAATTCGCGGTAACGTAAATGGTTTTTTATAAAATACAAGTCCATAGAAAAACGCACCTAAGAAAGCAGATAGCGAGAATCCCCAGAAAAATGTACCTCCTTTACTGAATAATACTGTTCCAAGTAAATCCGATAAAACAGAACCAATACCACCCAGTAATGGGCCAAACCACGCCGCTAATAGATAAGTCGCAATAAAAGTGAAACTTATCCGTAACGTCAATACCTGATACGATAATAAATTAGTTAGAATAATTTGACCAGCCAATAATAGACCCATCACCGCTATATTCTTTGCGGTTAACCTCTTTGTTAAATTTTCCATGATTCAGACATCTCCTCGTTGGAGTTGCCACATTGTGGTATGCGGCGAATGCGAAAACACAACCGCAGCTATCGCTAGCCTTCGTCCAAAAGACACATTCCGTCCTTTTGGCACTTAACGCTGTATTCTCTACCCCGAAATTTTGTATTTTACTACTTGTGTAGTATACCACTAAAAAGAAAATAACTTTGGGTGTTTCTTTTTAATTTATTTTCTTTTCACGAATCATAAAAATTAGTCCCATAAGTAATCCTAACGCAGCAGGAACTATCCAACTTAAGCCAATATTAAACAGTGGTAAATAATGATTTGCAAATGCTAACATATTTTTAGCAAAAGCTAAATTTTTAATTGAAATTGGCATCGCGTTTAGTCCATCAAAAATGGCACTAAAAAGCGTTAAAACGGTTAACCATTTGTAGATAATGCTGACTTTTAAGTCATACTTATTTAAAGTAGGTTCTAAACAGGCAGCAATCATCAATACAATAGCAAGTGGGTAAAGCAACATCAAAACTGGTGTTGATAATGTAATTAATTGATCTAACCCAACGTTGGCAATTAAACAACTAATCACACAACCAAGTGTTAAATACAATTTATAGCTACCATGACCAATAATTTCAACACATGTTTTAGCACATGCGCTAGTCACGCCAATTGCCGTTTTAATACAAGCAACAACAATAATTGCAGCAAGAAAGAAACTTCCGAATTGTCCAAAATAACGTTGAGCAACTTGAGCTAAAATAGCACCACCATTACCAGAATGTGGAAATACACCCAGACTCGTTGCCCCAAGATAGGCCAAGCATGTATAGATGATTCCCATCAAAATAACACTGATACTACCAGAATAGATAATCCCTTTAGTAATTGATTTAGGATTCGTAATACCTAAATCTTTAATTGTATCCACAATGATAATACCAAAAGCCAAACCAGCGAGTGCATCCATAGTGTAATATCCTTGCCCAAAAGCAGACATAAAAGCACCATTCTTGTAAGAACTTGTTGCGGGGAAATCTGAAAAATTACCCATTGGCTTAATAAATACAAATAACAATAAAATAGCCAACGCACATAAAAATATGGGATTTAAATACTTACCAACATAGACTAATATCTTGGTTGGTTTAACTGCCAAAAGCCAAACTATTGTGAAGAATAAAATTGAAAATAATAATAGCCATACTGAATGTTGGCTGGCTTTAATATGTGGTGCAATTCCAATTTCAAACGGAATAGTTGCTGATCTTGGACCTGCAAATAGCGGTCCAATAGTTAGGTAGAGCAACATTGTGAAAATTATGCCATACGTTCGATTAACCTTAGAGGCTAAATCGAAAACTCCCCTACTTTTAGACAATCCAATAGCAATTACACCTAAAAAAGGTAACCCAACACCAGCAATTAGAAAGCCTAAATTACCTATCCACAGGTTTTGTCCGGATTGTTGACCTACAAAGACTGGAAAAATTAAATTTCCCGCGCCAAAAAATAAACCGAATAACATTGAGCTAATAAATAAATACTCATTCTTACTTAATTGTTTTTCTTTCATTCTCATAACCACCTTATCTGTTCATATACAGTAACAAATTCATAGTCAAAGTACAATATAATATGTATAATCTAAGTGTCAGCAAGGAGGAAAATATGAAAAAAATATTAATTTTACACACTGGTGGTACAATCGCCATGTCTGAAAATCAAGAAACAGGCGCAGTTGCACCTGGTGCAGAAAACCCTTTAAACCAAGTTGAAAATCCATTTGGTGATCGTTTCGATTTAATCACTGAAAATATTTTTAACTTACCATCCCCACATATTGGCCCCATAGAGATGCTAATTATTCAAAAAAGAATTATGCGTGCATCCGCGGAAGCGATTGATGGTATTGTTATTACTCACGGTACGGATACATTAGAAGAAACTGCTTATTTTTTAGATCTTACATTACCGAACCATCTACCTGTCGTTTTAACAGGTGCTATGCGTTCCGCAAATGAAATAGGCTCAGATGGCTTACACAATTTTCAAACAGCCATCTTAACTGCAGCAAGTGATGATGCAGTTGATAAAGGTGTCTTAGTTGTTATGAATGATGAAATTCATACAGCACGCTATGTAACAAAAACACATACAACAAATGTCGCAACTTTTAGAACACCAACGTTTGGCCCAATTGGTAGTATCGCTAAAGATAACGTGACCTTTTTTGCCGAATTGCTAAGCCAGACTTGCTTAGCAATCGACAAAGTTGTTGATCATGTTTATTTAATTAAGGCTTATGCTGGAATGGATGCTGATTTACTTGGTTTTCTTAATAATGACCAAACGAACGGTATTGTCATTGAAGCTCTTGGTGCAGGAAATCTTCCCCCACAAGTTTTAGCTAATCTTCAAAAATTAATTGATCGCGATATTCCAGTTGTAATTGTTTCACGTTGCTTTAATGGCGTGGCACAAGATGTTTACGACTATGAAGGTGGTGGCGTTCAATTGAAAAAAATGGGCGGCATCTTCTGTCGTGGCTTAAATGGTCAAAAAGCAAGAATCAAACTATTGGTTGGATTAAGTGCTGGTCTTGAAAAAGAAGAACTCTCGATTTATGTCGCAGATGCTTTATCATAAAAATATAAAAAATGCTCTGAGTAACTGGATAGACTTCCAGTTACTCAGAGCATTTTTTATTCTAACGTTTCGTCCACTCACAGTCAGCTTCACAATAAACATCATCACCAATTTTAATCTGGTGATGTGTCGTTAAGTTATCAATAACAACGATACTATCTATCTTATGACCATAGTGAATTTCTTTTTCATATTTAATATTCATATGTTTCAAATCATGTGACATTAAAAAGTCTTCTGACAATGAATCTAATAACCAATCAAAATATTTTGAATTGTTTACATGTTGATTTGGATCAATATCAAAGAATCGAACGTCATATGATTTTTTAGCAGCTATTGTATCTTCTTTCATGATACCAACTGGTTTCTCCAAACGCTCAATTCTTCGTGTATATTCAGCACCAAAAGGTTCAATAACTTCTGGCAATACACGAGTCATTTTACGTGTTTTATGATCCATTAAAACAAATACAGCATGAATATGTGCACACTCATTACCTGCTTCATCATGAACCCAGAAATCTCGGTAACAGAAGAAACGATTGTACGAAACAGCCTCAGTAGTTAATGTTAAATTCTCATCAATATGTGGTATTCTCGAAATATCAATAAGATATTGTGTAATAACCCAACCAAAGCCCAAATTTGTTAAATCTTTTTCAGTAATTCCTAAGCTATCACTTTGGTCTGTTGAAACCAAAATAATCATGTTAATTAGCATTGCTACTGTCACACGCCCACTTTTATCGCCTTCATAGTAAACCGCACGATGTAGCTCACTAAATTTATTATCTGCCAATATGTTCACTCCTTAAATCTGATGATACAGATTATAAACTTCTTGTTTTTTCATCTCTTGTTTCTTAGCAATCTCTTTTATCGCATCATTAGTTTTCATACCTGTTTCAATCAAATAATCAACTTGTTCTTCAATTGACATATTAGCCAGATGATCAACTTCCGTTGCTTCTGGCGAATCATTTCCCTCAACAATTACACAAAATTCTCCACGGACTTGCTCAGTGCCAGCCCATTTGATAGCATCATCCAGTGTTCCACGCAAGAATTCTTCATAACGTTTAGTTAATTCTCGGCATAGTACAACTTTACGCTGACCACCAAGGCTAGCAGCTATTTGTGTTAATGTTTTTTTCAAGCGATGTGGTGCTTCATAAAAAATAAGCGTCATTGTTTGATTTTTCAACTCAGCTAATTCTTCTTTTTGACTCTTAGGTTTTCGCGATAAAAAACCATAGAATAAGAACGGTTGTGGCGCTAATCCAGAAGCTATTAATGCAGTGATCCCGGCATTTGCCCCAGGAAGTGGCACAACTGGAATCTTAGCTTCAATACATGCTTTAACAAGATCATGCCCAGGATCACTAATTGATGGCATTCCTGCATCACTTACTTGTGCGATTGATTGACCAGCCAATATTTTATCAACAAATTGCGGAATACGTTCTTGCGTATTATGTTCATGAAAACTCAATTGACTTGTTTCAATTTCAAAATGATTTAATAATTTTTGTGTGTTTCGTGTATCTTCGGCTGCTATATAGTCAACCTCTTTTAAAATATCAATCGCTCTAAACGTCATATCAGATAAATTACCAATTGGTGTCGGTACTAAATATAATGACCCAGTTGTCCCTTTACCTTGAAAACTGCTTTGTGCTGCTATTTCACTCATACTTCGCGCTCCCCATAAATTAAATCTAAACAGAAAGCACAAGGTTCATCATCGACTCGACGTGATCCGTACATCCCTTCAATATTACAAATATGAAAACCTTGATCATATAATTTTTCTAAGTTTTGACGTGATTTTGACAGATTTGCATCGGAAGATTCATTAAAATTCTTAGACGTTTGTCGTTCTATTTCACTTAATCGTTCTCTCAAATGTTGGTTTTCAATCTCCAATTCAGCGTTATTTTCAAGAACACCAGTCATATCAGATTTTATTGTTTCAAAACTCGATAACATTTTTTTCATTTCTTCCTCGATAGCTATAAAATTATCATATAGTTGACGCTTATCCACAAAATCACCTTCATTTCATATTTTATAAATCTATTAATTTTAACGTTGTTACTTCAATTGCACTTTGAAATGTCATATTTATTTGGAGCATCGTTTTAATTTGTAAACAACCATCTAATATAGCAACTAACTTTTTATCACTAATCATTTGAGTTATTTTATCAATTTCAGTTAAACGATTAGAAAAACTCACTTGTTCCTTACGATTATAACGGACAAGTAAACAATCACGCGCTAACAGTACCATTAAATCAACCATCAATGCCTGTTGTTGTTTTTCTTTTGCGAGTGGCACTAGTTTTGTTTGTACCAAAATGAAACTTTCAGCATCATTTTTCAATAATTTACTGAACCAATTCCAAACTTGATTTGTCATTTCAGTAAAATTCTCATCTTGTGCTAATGCTACAGCATGGCTTGTACTCTCAGTTACATGAACAAGTAACTGAGCCTGATCTTTCAAGATACCTTGATTTAATAAATTTTGAATCAATTTTTCTTGAGAGAGTGCGACAAAATTAACCAGTTGGCACCGTGATTGAATAGTTGGCAAAATTTGATTTTTATTTTCTGTTAATAAGAAAGCTTTCACATTTCCAACAGGCTCTTCTAAAAATTTAAGTAAACTGTTCGCAGCACTAGCTGTCATACTCTCAGCTTTTTCAATTATAAAAATCTTTTGGCTACCTTCAACACCACTTTTTGAAAATTCTGATTTCAAAAATCGAATTTGATCAACTTTAATTGACTGGCCTTCAGGCTTAACACTCACGATATCAGGGTGATTACCTGATAGAATTCGTTGACATTCACCACATACACCGCAAGGCTTTTGATCCTCGTCAGCAGTACAAAAGAGTCGCATTGCAATCCATTGTGCTAGTTCAACCTTACCAATACCTTCTGGTCCGGAAAATAGATAAGCATGGGCTAACTTATTTGTTATTATCAATTTTTCAAAATGTTCAATTAATTTTGGCTGTAATTCTTGAATTTTAATATTACTGGTTTCATCAGCTAATTCTGTCATTACTATTTACTCCTAAAATTGATGAAACTCTTCTACTGGTAAGACAAATACTGTTGCACCACCAACCTGAACTTCTAATGGAAATGGTACTTGTGCATCCATTGAAACATCTAAGTTAACAGGGGGGGCCATAAATTGTTCACGCGTTGATGATGTCTCTTTAATGATTTGTAATACCTCATCAACACGTTCATCTTCAATACCAATTAAAAAGGTTGTATTACCAGACTTTAAAAAACCACCAGTTGTTGATAGTTTTGTTGCACGGACATTTGAATCTATAAATATATTGCTTAATCGGTTACTATCTTTATCTTGAACAATCGCTGTAATTAATTTCATTTGAATTCCCTCATTTCATTTATTTAAAAGACTCGGGTAATTTTTTCTTCAGAACGTCAATACAATCGTCAATTACTTTTTCCAAAGGTTGCGCCGCATTAATGGTTATAATACGTTCTGGATTTTTCACTGCTAATTGTTGGTATGCTTTGCGTACTTTTTGATGGAACTCTAACTTTTCATCATCTAAACGATTTATTTCATTTTGACGATGCTCAAAAATTCGTTTTAATCCAATTTCTGATGGTACGTCAAAGTATAAAGTTAAATCAGGTTCTGTTCCATTTGTTGCAAATAGGTTCATATCAGCAACCGCTTGCGTTCCGATATCTCTACCAGCACCTTGGTAAGCAATTGAACTATCAACATAACGATCACATATTACAATTTTATCTTCCTTAAGTGCTGGGAAAATTATTTCTGCGATATGCTGACGTCTTGATGCTGCAAACAATAATGCTTCAGTTCGTTTATCCATCTCTGGATAATCTTGATTTAAGACAACTTCACGAATGGCTTCAGATATCGGACTTCCACCTGGTTCACGTGTTATAACTAATTCTTTTACCAAGTTATTTTGTATCTTTTTTATAATACCTTTTAAGGCACTCGTTTTGCCGGACCCATCTGGTCCTTCAATCGTTATAAATTTTCCAGTCACATTAACGACCCCAATACTTATTATTATTGTACTTGAATCTTAAAAACCTGTCCATAAGATAAACCTACTATTAGTATACTATCTCTTATTTAATAAATCTAATCAGCATTTCACAAAAAAACGCCAAGACAAGTTAGGCGAATTGTCTCAACGTTCTTTCTAATTTAATGTGTGATTACTGAAGCCTGCATATGCCCTTTAACTGAACGAACACGCGCTTCATTATAGAGAAAGAAATATCTTTTTCTTGCCATCTGTGTTTCATTAATTAATTCTTCATCAACTTCGTAAATGGCCTCTTCAGTTTGTTTGGCTTGATCCCATGCTATTTTAGCGAGATCAATTGACTCTAGCAACTTAGCGTCATACTCTTTACGTAATTTAAGTTTTGTTTTTTTATTAAACATTACACCGTCAGCTCATTTCTATATTTCAGTACGTCCTTCAATCGCTTTAAACAACGTCATTTCATCTGCGTACTCAATATCGCTACCTACAGATAGTCCATGGGCTAATCTTGTCACTTTAATTCCAGCCGGTTTAATCAATCTCGATAAATACATTGACGTTGCTTCACCTTCTGGCGTTGCATTTGTCGCAATAATAACTTCCTGCATATCGGGATGCGATTGAAGACGTGTTAATAAACTTGTGATATTAATATCTTCCGGCCCTTTACCTTCAATTGGTGATAATACACCATGAAGCACGTGATACAAGCCGTGATACTCTTTCATTTTTTCTAAAGACATCACATCTTTAGGTTCTTCTACAACAATAACTTTGGTTTGATCACGTGATGAATCAGAACAAATCTGACAAGGATCTTCTTCAGTAATATTGCCACAGATACTACAATAATGTAGGTCTCGTTTGGCAGATATTAGTGATTTAGCAAAATCGGTGACATCATCTTCATCCATATCAATTGTAAAAAAAGCTAATCTTGTAGCAGTTTTACCACCAATACCTGGTAATTTCATATAACTTTCAATCAATTTTGCGATAGGTTCAGGATATTGCATTTTCTTTAGCCTTCTTTAATTTTAAGTTTATAGTCCAGGCATCCCTTGAGAATATTTACCCAATTTATCAGTTGTTGTTTTTTCAATTTTTGTCATAGCATCATTAACAGCCATAATAATTAAATCTTGTAACATATCAACATCATCAGGATCGACTGCTTCTTCTTTAATCATGATATCAGTCATTTTTTTGTCCCCTGTAAAGGTTACCTTAACTAAATCATTTGAAGCTTCGCCAACAAATTCAGTTGCATTCAAAGCCTCTTGGTCTTTTGTCATATCTTTTTGTAATTTTTGCATTTGTTTCATCATACCTTGCATATTACCATTTCCACGCATCATTATTAATTACTTCCTTTCTAATCCTGTTTAATTTCTATATTTTCTGTTCCAAAAATTTCTTCAGCTTTTGAAACAATTGGTTCTACTACTTCAGGTTCTGGCTCAATAATTGTTTCAGTTCCCTCGTGCTCATTTTGTTTAATGTAAGATTTTCGGACTTCTGGCCATTGCTCTGCTGTAATACAGACCACCTTAGGGACATGATGTAATAATCGATCTAACCCATTACCTAAAGCATCGAGTAACTCTGTATCACTTGAAGCTTTGACAGACAAGAATTCGTAATTAAAACTAACAAGTACACTGTCAGGACTAGCCGCAACCGGTTCACTAGCTTGCATAATCGCACGTTGTGTAACTGAAAGTTGATGCAACAACTCTGGCCAAACCTGTTTTAATTGTACCAAACTTTCTTTTGTTGCGTGATCTAAAATAGGATAAATTTGAGATAAATTTAATGTTGCTTTTTTTTGAGTAGAGGCAACTTTTTTAGGCTTAGCTATTACTGCCACTTGCGGTTGATTATCATTCTGACTTAAATCAATTATTTGCTTTTTCAAGTCTTCAACTGTTTTAGTTAAATTATTAATTTGTTTAGATGCATCTGAACTTAATTCTGATTGAGTCGTCTCCGCAATCGTATCAGAGGTATTAAATTGTGATAATCGAATTGTTAATACTTCTAAATAAACATCTGGATGTGTTGTAAATCGCATTTGTTGTTGAATTTCATTTAAAACATTTATCATTTGGTATAAGAAATCAGCAGAAATAGTCTGTGATAAGTTTTTAAAATCATCATTAACCATCCCTAATTCTAGTTGATTAATAAGTGCTGGTGCTTGCTGATATAATAGTAAATCACGACTATAGGCAATTAAATCTTCGATTAATCTAGTTGAATCTTTACCTTCGTCTATAATTGCTTGTATCGTTTCTAATGCCTCAGTAGTCGCTTTTTGACTAACTTCCGTGACGTAATTCTGTATTTTATCCTGTGTTACACTACCGGTTACTAACAAAGCATTATCCAAAGTCACCTTGTTATCACCGAATGAAATGACCTGATCTAAAATACTCAAAGCATCCCGCATTCCACCTTCAGCTGCTTTAGCGATAACTTTAAGCGCTGGTTCTTCATATTCAATTCCTTTTTCAGACAAAATATAAACCATTCGTTCATAACTGTCAGCTGGCGTAATACGCTTGAAATCAAATTTCTGAGTTCTAGAAATAATGGTTGCTGGAATCTTATGTGGTTCCGTTGTAGCAAGAATAAAAATAACATTTTCAGGTGGTTCTTCAAGCGTCTTCAAGAGTGCATTAAAAGCACCCGTAGATAGCATATGAACTTCATCAATAATATAGATTTTAAAATCAGCTTGTGTGGGTGCATACTTTACTTTGTCACGGATATCACGAATTTCTTCAACCCCATTATTAGAAGCGGCATCAATTTCGATAACATCGTTTAATTGACCATTCGTAATAGCGATACATGTCTCACATTTGTTACATGGTTCGCCATTTTCCTGGAAGTGACAATTAACTGCCTTAGCAAAAATTTTAGCTGCGGACGTTTTACCTGTTCCACGTGGACCATTAAAAATGTATGCATGACTTGTTTGTTGTGTCATAATTGCATTTTTCAACGTCTGCGTAATCATGTTTTGTCCAACTAAATCACTAAATTTTTGTGGACGCCAGACACGGTATAAAGCTTGGTAACTCATCACAATCTCTCCTTTCAAAATCTATAAATAGCTTTTTAAATAAAAAAATCTCTCAGCCATTTCTGACTAAGAGTCTTAAATAATCATAATTACTTAAGGCACAAAGTGAATCAAACTTAGTGCTGCTTCCTTCCGGATCTGACACAATTCGTAAGCACACTATTGCCTTAAGGCCTTGCGGCAATTATTATAATACATTAAATTCCAACAAAAAGCTACCTTTATGATTGCTTTTTTTCTTTTCTTTTACGACGAACTTCTCTAAAGAATGATTGGAGTAGGTCTTTGGCTTCATCTAATAATAATCCAGATTCTACTTTTGCTTGATGATTAAATCGTTCATCCGTTAATAAGTTCCCAATGCTGCCTGCAGTTCCTGCTTTAGGATCAAATGCACCAAAGTAAACTTCGGGGATTCTTGAATTGATAATCGCACCACTACACATTGGGCATGGTTCTAGTGTTACGAATAATTGCGCATCTACAAGACGCCAGCTATGAATCGTAGCACAGGCTTCTTGGATGGCTAAAATTTCAGCGTGAAGGGTTGCATCTTGCACGTGTTCACGAATATTATGGCCTCGTCCAATAATCTCACCATTTTGTACAACAACACAGCCAATTGGTACTTCACCAATAATTTTTGCATTTCTTGCTTCATATAAAGCTTCGCGCATAAAAAATTCTTTTTGTTCTTCAGTTAATTTTTCTACCATTTACTTCACACTCATTAAAATATAGTAACCTTTATCTTTTAAAATAATGTCACAATTACCAAAAACTTCAGTCATTCTCTTTTGAGCCGAACTTGCCCCTTGTTTCTTTTGTAATACAGCAAACAATTGTCCGCCAACTTTTAAATGGTCGAATGCGCCACTTAAAATTTCATGAACGACCTCTTTGCCTGCTCTAATAGGCGGGTTTGTAAGAATTGCAGCATAATCTGTCTTTTTTACATGACTGTATGCGGCAGATTCAAAAACTTCTATATTATTAATTTTATTGATTACCGCGTTCTTCTTTGCTAATTCTAATGCTAATTCGTTTACATCTGTCATGTCTATTTTTCGTTCTGGTTGATTCTTGGCTATAGCAAGTCCTATTGGACCGTATCCACATCCAACATCTAAAATATTTCCCGGAATTATTTTTTGTTGCTCAACTGCATTTAATAAAACTCTTGAACCAAAATCGACTGTTTTTTTTGAAAATACACCATTATCTGTGGTAAACTTAAACTCGTTGTTCAACAGTTTAAATGTCCATTCTTTTTCATCATGAATAACATCTGGATTTTTCGAAAAATAATAATTCGTCATATTTTTACCTACTTTCTCAATAGTTTCTATAATACGGAGAAAATCGAATTTTCGCAATCAAAATTTAATATAAACAATCCAAGACCTTGAACACTACATCTTGTGTGATGCAACTTAAAATCACACTAAATGTAGTGTTTTTTTCAATTGATTTTTGGATTATGTGTTGTATACTTATCTTATTAAACAAAACAACAAAGGGGAATTTATATAATGAAAAAAGTTACTGTATTTACAAAAAACAACTGCATCCAATGCAAAATGACAAAACGTTTTTTAGAAGAAAACAACGTCGACTTTGATGAACGTAACATTTCCGAAGACGATAACGCAATCGATTACTTGAAAGGCCAAGGTTTCCAAGCTGTTCCTGTTATAGAAGCTACTGGATTCGATACAATCGCAGGATTTCGTCCTGATATGCTTAAAAAGTTGGCAGTCTAATGAAAATTGTTTTCTTTAGCATTACTGGACAAACACGACGCTTCATCAATAAAATTGGCTATCCTTCATTTGAAATCGATCCAACAAACCCGCTTATTGAATTAAATGAACCCTATATTTTAATTGTTCCAACTTATGAAATTGGGCTCACTGAATCGGTCAACGACTTTATTGAATATCAATCAAATAGAGAAAATATACTGGGTGTTGTTGGCGGTGGGAACCGCAACTTCGCCCAACTTTTTATTTTTACAGCCAAAGATATCGCAACCGACTATCACGTCCCATTATTATATGAATTTGAATTCAATGGCACTGAAGAAGATGTAATCAATATGAAGAAAGTAGTTGATGAAATTGACATTAAAAACGTTAAATAGTGATAAAGTCACTTATTATGATTTAAATAATGAAATTAATATTCCCGTAGACGGTCAAATCCCACTTCAAAAAGATCAAGAAGCCTTAACCGCCTTTTTGAAAGAAAATGTTGCTGAAAATACAATGCAATTTGATTCATTAAAAGCACGTTTTGATTATTTAATTGACAACAACTATATTGAAACTGATTTTTATAATAAATATGACTTCTCATTTATAGAGGAGCTCTACGCTTATTTAGCAGCTCAAAAATTCCATTTCGGTACATTTATGGCTGCCTACAAATTTTATGCTCAATACGCACTTAAAACTGATAATAATGCCTATTACCTTGAAAATTATATTGATCGTGTTGCAATGAACGTTCTTTACTTTGCTGATGGTAATACAGAACTAGCTATGAATTTAGCTGACGAAATGATTCATCAACGTTACCAACCTGCTACACCTAGTTTCTTAAATGCCGGTCGTAAACGTCGTGGAGAATTAGTTTCTTGCTTCCTAATTCAAATTACTGATGATATGAATGGTATTGGACGTGGCATTAACTCAGCACTTCAATTATCTCGAATTGGTGGTGGTGTTGGTATTACGCTCAGTAATTTACGTGGCGCAGGTGCACCAATTAAAGGGATTGAGGGCGCTGCTTCTGGTGTTCTACCCGTTATGAAATTATTAGAAGATAGTTTTTCATATTCTAACCAACTAGGACAGCGTCAAGGTGCTGGAGTTGTCTATTTAGACGTCTTCCATCCAGATATTGTTGCTTTCCTGTCAGCTAAAAAAGAAAATGCTGATGAAAAAATCCGTGTTAAAACTTTATCACTAGGCATCACTGTACCTGATAAATTTTACGAACTCATTAAAGATAATGCAACGATGTATCTTTTCGATCCCTACGGTGTTGAAAGAGAATATGGAGTCCCTTATTCCTATGTTGATATCACAAAAGAATATGACAATATGGTTGCCAATAAAAATATTAGTAAAAAAACGATTCTTGCCCGCGAATTAGAAACTGAAATTTCTAAGCTGCAACAAGAGTCAGGCTATCCTTATATTGTCAATGTTGATACAGCAAATCGCGCAAACCCAATTGATGGTAAAATCATTATGAGTAATCTTTGTTCAGAAATCATGCAGGTTCAGACACCATCAACTGTGAATAATGCACAAGGCTACGATGTTATGGGGACTGATATTTCATGTAACTTAGGCTCAACTAACATTGTTAATATGATGGCTTCTCCAGATTTTGGCCGTTCAGTTGATTCAATGGTTCGCGCTTTAACTTTTGTAACTGATAGTTCAGATATTGATGTTGTGCCTCCTATTCAACATGGAAATAACTTAGCGCATACCATCGGTTTAGGTGCAATGGGCTTACATGCCTACTTCGCTAAAAACCATATGCATTATGGTTCAGAAGACTCAATCGATTTCACTAGTGTTTATTTTATGATGCTTAACTATTACTCATTAAAATCATCAAATGCTATCGCTAAAGAAAAAAATGAAACATTCCATAACTTTGAAAAAAGTACTTATGCAACTGGTACCTACTTTGATAAGTATCTTAACGAAGATTGGGGCCCTACTTCTGATAAAGTTGCTGCCTTATTTGATGGCATCGACATCCCTAATCAAGAAGATTGGGCGACTTTGAAAGCTAATATTCAAACTGACGGTCTTTATCATCAAAATAGATTGGCTGTTGCACCTAATGGCTCTATTTCATATATTAACGATACTACTGCCAGTCTTCACCCAATTATTAACCGAATCGAAGAGCGTCAAGAAAAGAAAATTGGAAAGATTTACTATCCAGCTCCTTACCTTTCAAATGACACGATTCCATACTATACTTCTGCATACGACATGGATATGCGTAAAGTTATTGACGTTTACGCTGCTGCACAGGAACATATCGATCAATCACTTAGTTTAACTTTATTCATGCGTTCAACGATTCCTGAAGGCCTCTACGAATGGAAAAATGGTCGGACAGATAAAATGACAACACGTGACTTAAACATTTTGCGTAATTATGCGTATAATAAAGGTATTAAGTCAATTTACTACATCAGAACCTTTACTGATGATCAAGAAGAAGTTGGCGCAAACGCTTGTGAGAGTTGTGTTATCTAAACTGTAACGGAGGAAAGTTAAATGAATAATGATAGTTACAAAGCAATTAATTGGAACGAAGTTGAAGATCAAGTTGATAAAGCAACTTGGGAAAAACTAACAGAACAATTTTGGTTAGATACACGTATCCCCCTTTCAAATGATTTAGATGATTGGCGTACACTGAGTCCTGCAGAAAAAACATTAGTTGGTCATGATTTTGGTGGGCTAACATTGTTGGATACGGTGCAATCACAAGATGGGATGGAAGCGTTGCGTCATGATACACGGACTGCCCACGAAGAAGCTGTTTTAAATAATATTCAATTTATGGAATCGGTTCATGCTAAAAGTTATTCATCAATTTTTTCAACGTTGAATACAGCTTCAGAGATTACTGAAATTTTCGAATGGACAGACAAAAACGAATTTTTACAAAAAAAAGCACAACGTATTAATGGTATTTACCAAAACGGGTCACCATTGGAGAAAAAAGTTGCTTCTGTTTTTCTTGAAACGTTCTTATTCTACTCTGGTTTCTATACGCCACTTTACTATTTAGGCCATAACAAACTGGCAAACGTTGCTGAAATTATTAAATTAATTTTACGTGATGAATCTGTTCATGGTACCTTCATTGGCTATAAATTCCAATTAGGATTCAACGAACTTTCTGAAGAAGAACAAGGTAAAATGAAGACCTGGATGTATGACCTTCTGTTTGAATTATATGAAAACGAAGAAAAATATACCCATGAACTTTATGATGAAGTTGGTTGGACTGAAGAAGTTTTAACCTTCTTACGTTACAATGCCAACAAAGCTCTAATGAATTTAGGCCAAGATCCTTTGTTCCCTGATACAGCTTCTGATGTTAATCCTGTTGTCATGAACGGAATTTCAACATCAACATCTAATCATGATTTCTTCTCTCAAGTTGGTAATGGCTACTTACTTGGTAGTGTGGAATCAATGGATGATTCAGATTATGAAATTGGTGAAAGCGGCCAAATGAAACGTCGTCCTAAACGTTAGAAAAAAATCCTTACTATCAGCCTAAAAACTGATAGTAAGGATTTTTTATTTAACAGTTTTAACTTTACAATTACAGTAACATTCCCACTATTCCCGCACAAAGTATCAATATTCCTATAATGACCATCCATACACCTGATAAACGATTTAATTTCTCACGATGACTAGAATCCTGCGTTATTTTCTTCATCCTAAAGTTGGTATATTTATTAGGAACCGTTTTAGGCGCATAGTTTCCTAAGATGATCAGCAATGTTCCCACTATCAGTGCAACACTGCTAATAATATTAACCTGATGTCCCAACGCGGTAGCAAATATCATTGTTGCTAAAAGTATTGATAAGATTGGCGTAATCCAAATTAAAGCTGTATCTAGTTTCTTATTTTGACGATTAGTGTTATCTATTACCATTATCACCACATTGATTAAAATCATCAATAATGGGAACCCAATAATAACTAGATTTTTATCACCATACTGATCAATATTACCACCTATATTCCAGTGAATCGGAATTTTATTGGGTAATTTGTGATACAAAACTACTCCCATAATCATTGGAACAAATCCAAATAAGATGGCGCTGATATTCCTTTTATTTTTCATAATTGTCTCCTCCTACCAGATATTGTGACCATTTTAAATAATTCGAAATAGTCGTTTGATTCAAATTAATATGGTTACTACTTTTACCAATTGGCAAGCTATAATCCTTACCAGTAATGTAGTAAAAAAAATAGCATTTAGAGCTAATTAAAAACTAACCCTAAATACTATTTTTTTAAGCGTTCACTTTGTTAATCACTCTTTTATCTGTTGGTAAAACAGTTACTTCAAATTCTGAAATATAAGCATTTTCATAGTCCAATGCCTTAATATTAAAATTAGCAATTTTCATTTCATCATTAGCTCGAAATTTTGAGTCATTATTAAGCACAAATCCAGTAAGCGTCACCGCTTCACTTTCTTCCGTTTCTTTAAGCGTTGTATCAAAATATCTTTCAAAATCATATAATGTCACTTTACCTGAAACTTTAAATTTATTGTTTCCCATATCTACTATATTATCGTCATTCGTATCATCAAATTCTTCTCTAACAACACCAAATAATTCTTCATAGATATCTTTATCTGTAACAATCCCTGAAGTCCCACCATACTCATTAACGACGATAACGATTGGTGTTCTCTTAGATACCATAACATCCATAATACTATGAACTTCAGCATTTTCTTGAACGGCCGGAATATCACGCATAATTGTTGAAATCAAATTTGTCTTATCAATTTTTTCCTGTCGCAATAAATCATAACTATAAACGTACCCGATAACTTTATCTTTATCATTGTTAGCAATAACTGGGAACCTTGAATATCTAGTTCTCCAATATAAATTAACAACGTTTCTAATTGAATCGTCTACGTCTACTGCAACCATCGATGTTCGGTCAATCATGATATCTTCTGCCACTTTATCATTCATATCAAATGCTCGTCGCATGAATGTTAAATCTTCTTCATCAAGTTCACCAGCATTTGCGGATAATCGAGATAATGAGAGAATTTCAGTTTGCGAATAAATATCTTCTTCATTTTCAACTTCATAACCTAACAAATGCGTAATCCAATTTGCTGAACGATCTAAAATCCAAATTAATGGGTATAACACAATATGGAAAAACATAATAGGACGGACAATAAATAATAATACTGGCAATGGATCTGCAATTGCAATATTTTTAGGTACTAAATCAGTAAAAACAGCATGAATAACAGTAAAAATAAGAATTGCAGCAACCGATGCAATAGCATTTGCCATAGCCGCGGGTAATATATTTGATTGTATAATCGCATCTGCTATTGTTTTTTCACCAATCCAACCTAAAATCAAACTAGTTGAAGTGATTCCAACTTGGGCCGTTGACAGATACTCCGTTAGGTTCTCCGTCATATGAATAGCCCGCTTAATATTTTTAAGCGGCTTTTTCCCATACATATCTTTCAATGCACTAATACGGACACGAACCAACGCATACTCAGTCAGTGTAAATAACACAGACAAAAGTAATATTGCGATAATAACAATTACATTCACTAAATAATTTTCCGGACCAGAATCCAAGGTAACACCCTACTTTCAATTTGTTGTAATTTCTTAACTTCCATTATATCAAAAATATTGTTCATAAACTAGTTAACACTTTATCATTATATCTAAAATAAGGCTATCTAAATCGATATATCTTGGTATTATCTTAATTATAATTAAGAAGTGTCATTTTTAATTAGCCTTTTCGTAAACAACTATTACTTAAATAAGTTATAATAAAATTATCATATAAATAATTAGAATTGGGGATCTATAATGAATTTTTTAAAGAAATATGGTTTTTATTTAATGGCACTTGCCGTTATAAGTGAGTGGATTTTGCCTTTAGCATTAGCACCATTTGTACCTGGTTATTTGCAATTCACTAATTTAATTAGTGATTTTGGGGAAGTTGGCGTTCCAACTCATATGGCATTTAAAGTTTGGGAAGTTATAAATGGACTTCTTTTCTTACTTTCAGCACCAGCTTTCTATGAATATTTTAAAGGTACGTCAAAAAAATTAGCCAGCTGGTTTACCGCTATGTTAATTATTTTTAGTATGACCGATTGTCTTTTAACAGGAATTTTCGATCGTGCACTCACATCAAATACACAAAGCATTACGGGTATGATCCACAATTATTCGTCAGGCATTGGCGACACCGCTCTTTTGATTAGTATGTTTTTTTTATTAAAACTCTATCAAAAGCAAGGTAAAAAACTAATTACAACCCTTTTATTAGTTGCCTTTATTATTTCACTAGGAATTCAATTTTTATTTGTTTATCCAAGAATTATGCCAGATTCACAATTTAAAATTCCTTATCGTGGTTTGTGGCAACGTTTAAATTTATGGTTACTCTATATGCCATTTTTATTAATCTCTATCAAAAATATGTTTAAAAAAAGATAATACTAATTAATGAAATGCCTCACAATTATTAGACATAAGTCTAGTAATTGTGAGGCATTTTTATATCTAAATAATCGAGTAAGAAAGCAATCATCATACGCAGTTTCCAGACTAAAAGTACGTTAAATTAACTATTTGTTCACTACATTTAGAGTTTCTTTTGCTTCATAACAAACGTATTTCTTGCAAATTAAAAGACATAATTCCGATATTTTACCGGAATTATGTCTTGGTGTCTCAAATAATATATATCTCTACCCTTTTAATATACTATATTATCTAATATTCTTTATTAAAAACTTCATTATAGGGCTAGGCATTCTATCCTTTTTATCTACTGATTTTTTTTGATTTACAACTGCTAAAATCTGTAATAACGTAAAGGCAATCGAACTACGTTTCCTAAATGAAATATATTTTGGCTGCCATTTAGTTACATATTTATTTTTATACTTCTTTAGTCCCTGGAAACCATAAAAATGATACCCATATTCATAAATTAAATGAGCTATTTTTTCTTCCGCAAAACTAAATTTAGATTCACCTACATTCGACAATGGTGCCATACCCATATCGAATAATTCATAGCCGCCTTCTTTTGCTTGTTGAAAAAGGCTAATAAAGATTTTATCCATAATACCAGATGGCGCTTCTTCTCTACTATATCTCATCAAATCAATCGATAAGACCCTATTATTTCCGGTTGGCATCATTGTCGCAAAGGCAACCTTATGTCCCTCAGAATCATTAATAATAGCAATAGGCGCTTGATTAAGATAATATTCATCGAAAAATCCTAAAGAAAATCCTTTTTCAGCTTGTCCATTCAGCCAACTATCAGATATTTTTTTCAATTCTTGAATAGTTTCCTTTGAATAAGGGGGCTCGATCATTGCAAATGTATAGTTTTCTCGTTCAAATTTATTCATTAAAGCACGTTCAGAACGTCTTTTTTTACCAGCCAATTCAAATTCAGCTACTCTAACAAAACCTTCTTCACCCGTTTTAATGAAATCAAATCCAACTTCATGTAACATCATTGTTAACTTCGCATCAACTTCATAAAAAACTAATTCTAATCCTTCAATATCTGCGTCAACAATAAATTGATTAATTGCTTCACGAATAAACTCATGATTACCAACAGGTTCACCCATAACCACTAATTTATTCGATTTTTTTTGATAAAGGAAAAATACTTCGTCCTGTCCATCATTTTGATAGAAATAAACATTTTTATCCTTTAAAAATGAAAGATGACTGACTTCATTACCACCATAAGTATCAATTACATTTTTAACACGATCTGCTGGAAAATCTTGCTTACCAAATCGTTTATCCTTACCAGATAAGTACGTAAATGCAATCCATAACACCACAACTGCAGAAAGTAAACCTAGGAATCCTGATAGCCATATCTTTTCTGAAGGAAATAAGAATACATCTGGAACTTTACCCTTAAAGTGGAATTCTGGCATGTTATAGAATCCTACGATTGTGTATAAAATGAATGTTCCAGCAAATATACTTCCATCAATTAATAAACGGCCCCATGAATATTCAAATCTTTCACGATAAAATATTGGTTTAGATAATAGTGCACAAATGAGAATGATAGTTAAGAAAATAAGTATTGTTACTGAGAAATCATGCCACAATGTATTAGCAATACCCACGACAACAAAGATAATCATTGGCCAATAGACACGTTTAACTTTAGATTCAATACCTCGACCAATCCCAATCATTAAGAATGCAAGTATAATATTACTCATTTGATGAATGAAATAAAAGGTATAAGGATATAAGTAATTAATAATTGGATTAGTAAATGTAAATTCTGGAACCGTTGAAGCAAGTAATAAGATGATACCTGTCATATAGAAAAATAACACAAGTATAAAATGTGCTACTCTACTGAGTAAGATAACTGGTAGTCCATTTAAGTACTCATTAAGACGATGTCCTGAATCTTTAACGAATAATAATACCCCCACTAAGAATGGGAATATATAATAAAATAATCGATAAAACAATAACCAGATAACAGCTGTGCTATCCTGTACACCTAATGTTTGTAACCCTAAAATCATAAAGACATCAAAAGAACCTAACCCACCCGGAATCATTGAAATAACACCGATAATTGAT
Organism: Dellaglioa sp. CoH-57-MRSF-22; assembly: GCF_056781895.1. The sequence continues at coordinate 49,005 of NZ_JBXAXT010000006.1, forward strand.
GCGATAATAAATAACGGGAAGACAGCAACTAAATTAGATGTATCAACATTCATCATAAATCCGATATAAATGAAAAATAAACCAGCAGATCCCCATTCTAAGGAAGAGCCAAGTATTAACGTTAGTTCACGACCTAATGTTAAATCTGCAAAAAATTCTGAATCTCTTGTCTTTGTAATAATAAAAACAATTGGAAAATATAGGCCACCTAATAACAACCAGACCCAATACTGTCCGAATTGTGGTCCAATATTTAATCCAAAAATCATGAATAAAGAAACCCAACAATATAGTGATAGACCCGCAACTAAAAATAATGCTATTTTTGATATAGCAAATAGCACCTGTTTTTTAGACGCATTTTTACTATAAAAATTAGCTCTAAGTGATGCACCTAGTAGGCCACCAAATCCTGCTATGTTAGTCATTGTATTCGTTATCCAACCGCTTTGAAGAATGTATCGCCAAGAATACTTTTCTGGTAAAAATTTAACCATGACAAAATCATAAATCATCATCGGAAGGACAGCAATAAATCCAATTACCAACATTAATATAATGGATTTTACTGACTGTGATTCAAAACTTTGCTGAACTTGTTCACCATTTATATCCTTAAATATTTGTCCAACTTGGATAATAACAAAAATTAAAACTGATAAAACAAATAAAAGCTTAATTGCTGTTAATCTTTTTTTAATAAATTCATTACACGTACTAATTATTTTTTTCATTTTTTGAATCCCCCGATTTATTTTTTGTTACTTATACTCCCCCCGGAATATATAATACTATTTTTTCTTTTGTTCTACGTAACCTTCATTTCACAATAAAGTCTATATCGTTAATAAAATTAATGTAGTCTATGTAAAATTTGGTATAAAATAACTAACATCACCATAAAAATAATTTGCTTCGATCTAGTTACTATTTCTAAATTAACTCTTTTATCTACATACTAACTAATTTTAAATAAGCGCTGGTGATCATGCCAAACTGTGGACATTAATAAATAACTAATGATGTATATAGAAAAAGTTTAACATTAATTAATAATTCGACGAATTTCTAATTTTAAAGAGATTTCAAACGCTAATATTGGAATAGTTATCGCTATCCTTTAAATAGACGCTTCTAATTATGTTCGTTTATAGCTTACCCCCTCTACATTTTGTCCATTTTATTCAATATTTTTTCAGATATATGTTTATTTAAATACCTTACCACGATTTATTAACATAACCAAACATTTTGCAAAAAAATAGCACGATGATTTCCAATAAATTGGAAATCATCGTGCTTAAAATTATTCAAAAATAAAAATATTATTATTTGAGAGTAACTACTGCGCCAACTTCTTCTAAAGAAGCTTTCATTGCTTCAGCTTCGTCTTTAGAAATACCTTCTTTGATAACTGATGGAATGTTATCAACTAAACCTTTAGCGTCTTTAAGGCCTAAACCTGTAATTTCGCGAACGGCTTTGATAGCTTTAACTTTTTGGTCGCCAGCTTCTGTTAATTCAACAGTAAATTCTGATTTTTCAGCAGCAGCTTCGCCAGCACCAGCGCCAGCAGCAGCTACAGGAGCAGCAGCTGAAACACCGAATTCTTCTTCGATTGCTTTAACTAAGTCGTTTAAATCTAAAATGCTTGCTTCTTTTAAATCAGCAATGATTTTTTCTGTATCTAATGACATGTGTGTATCCTCCATTTTATGTGTACGATTTTGTGTGTACCTTTAGGTACCGATCATAGATGCTAAGTATTAAGCAGCAGGTTCTTCGTCTTTACTTTCTGCAACAGCGTTAATTGCATAAGCAACGTTGCGAACAGGTGCTTGTAATACTGAAAGTAACATTGAAAGTAAGCCATCACGACTAGGTAATGTAGCAAGAGCGTTAATTTCTTCTAACGTTGCAACTTTACCTTCAATGACACCACCTTTAATGCTAAGTGCTTCAGCAGTCTTAGCAAAATTAGCCATAATACGTGCAGGTGCAACAACATCTTCGCTAGAAAATGCGACTGCAGTAGGTCCAGAAAATACTTCTTCCATACCTTCATACCCTGCTTTTTCAGCAGCACGTACTAAAATCTTGTTTTTGATAACTTTCATTTCAACGCCTGCTTCGCGTAATTCCTTACGTAATGCAGTCACTTGTTCAACCGTTAAACCACGGTAATCCACAACAACTGCAGATGCAGCGTTATTGAATTTTTCAGTTACTTCATCCACAATTAATGCTTTTTGTGCGATAAATTCTTTACTCATAATTGATTCACCTCCTGTAGTCGTGTCAGAGCTTTTTTACAATAAAAAAACTCCGTGTCCACCAAGACACAGAGAGAGTAATACTTCACTCCTCGGCAGGTAAATTAAGGCTTGCGCCACCTGAGTCTTCGGTAGAATCATAAATTAATTGACTTCCATAAATTTAACACAGTTAGATATATGGGTCAACTAAAGAAATTTAATTATCTAATATTAGTTTTGAGCCAAGTTTAAGCTTGGACCAAATGTTGTAGCAACAGATAAATGTTTGATATAGCCACCCTTAACTGATGATGGGCGAGCTTTAACAATAACATCGTTGATAACATCAAAGTTACCAATTAATGCTGCATCATCAAATGATACTTTACCAATTGGAACATGAACATTTCCATCTCTATCAGTACGGTAAGTTACCTTGCCGGCTTTAGATTCTGAAACTGCTTTTTCAACGTCCATTGTAACAGTACCTGTTTTAGGATTAGGCATTAAACCTTTAGGTCCTAAGACACGGCCTAAACGTCCAACTTGGGCCATCATATCTGGTGTTGCAATAGCAACATCAAAATCTAACCAGCCACCAGAAATACGTTCAACCAAGTCATCATCACCAACAACGTCAGCGCCGGCTGCAAGTGCAGCTTTAGCTTTATCGCCTTTAGCGAATACAACAACAGTTTGGTCTTTACCAGTACCATTTGGAAGTACAACAGCCCCACGTAATTGTTGGTCTGCTTGTTTTGTATCTAAGTTTAAGTTGTAAGCAAGTTCAATTGTAGCGTCAAACTTAGCAAAGTCCATTTTCTTAGCTAATGCGATTGCATCAGTAATTGAATAGTTTTTACCTTCTTCAACTTGTTTTAAAGCGTCTTGATAATTTTTACCTTTTTTAGCCATCTTGAATTTTCCTCCTTGCAATATGTGGTCTAACGGATAAACCTCCCACTTGATACATCTATTTTCATAGAGTATCCGACCGAGAAGCGTGTTTGTAGTTAGGAATTAACCTTCTACAACGAATCCCATGCTTCGTGCAGTTCCTTCGATCATGCGCATTGCAGATTCAACACCTGAAGCGTTTAGATCTTGCATTTTAGTTTCAGCGATTTGTTGAACTTGAGCACTAGTTACTGTTGCAACTTTTTTAGTGTTAGGTTCGCCAGAACCACTTTCAACGCCTGCAGCTTTCTTTAAAAGAACTGCTGCGGGTGGTGTTTTTGTAACGAAATCGAATGAACGATCTTCGTAAACACTAATTACAACGGGAATTAACATACCAGCTTGGTCAGCTGTACGTGCATTGAATTCCTTTGTAAAGCCCATGATATTAATACCAGCTTGTCCTAATGCAGGACCAACCGGTGGAGCAGGAGTTGCTTTCCCTGCTGGAATTTGTAATTTAACGACGTTTGCTACTGTTTTAGCCACGTGACATACCTCCTTGTAAAATCCGTGCGTGGTAAATGGAGATATAAATTTCTCCTCCCACTGTATGCAGAACATACTAATATAATATAACACCCAGATGGGTTCCACGCAATCTTATTTATGCTTTTTCCATAAAAATGTGTAAATTGATTCATCAACTCGTTTATTTTCATGTAATAATCTGTGTGCTGCTCTTCGACCGCTCACAATAAGTTCCTGATAATTAAGCTGATTTTCAACTAAATAGCGAAGTGATAAAACACTATTAATGGAAACAGCGCCATCATTGCCATTTTTCAAATCGCCAGCAATATTTAAAAATTGTAAATTCTCCGGTAGATGCTGCATTGCCTTTTCAAAATACTGGTAGAGTGAAGTCGTTTCCACTGGACCTTTATCAGTTAAAAATAAATCTTCAATGATAGGCGTATTTTGTGCTACATTATGATCATTGTATGGTGCACCAATTGAAATGGCATGTGCCACCATTGGGACATCAGTCATATCTCTGTATTCTGTCATATAGCGTAATATACTGACACTACCCATTGAATGCCCAACAAAATCGACCTTTTCAATGGCATAAGCGCCATATAAAAATTGCATAATATAATGTAACCATAAGCTTTGTTTTTCAACAGGAGCTATATTATTTTTAAATAAAACTTGAATGAATGGTTGCGCAGATCTTAATTGACCTTCAACATGTAAACTACCATTATCATCAACTATGATAACCATATCTTTACGACCATAGCCTGCTCGTTCAAAACGGGCAATCATTGGGCCAAAAGAAAGTCGATTACCACTATAACCGTGAACAAATAGTGTTGGGGTCATCTTGTCGCTAGGTACAATTGGATCAGAGGCATCAATTGAAACATGCCCTAATCGTCTAAATTTATTCCCAATGAAAAAACTTGTGCCTGCTCCTAGACCTAACAAGCCTATCTTCAAAAGTCCCTTAGTCATTAAATCACCTTCTACTTTTGTGAGTTATCACCCTAGCCTAATAATTTATCTACTTGATCAAAGTTCAATTCTGTACTTGTTTCACGACCAAACATATCAATATCAACTTTAAGTTTTAATTTTTCATTATCAATTTCCGTTACTTTACCGATAAGGTTAGCAAATGCACCTTCAATAATTGTGACAGATTCACCAATTTCAATGTCCAATTCTTGATGACGAGCACTCATACCCAAACGACGAAGAATCAATTCTACTTCTTCAGGTAATAGTGGTGCTGGTTTACTTCCGGCCCCATGAGAACCAACGAACCCAGTTACGCCTGGTGTATTACGAACAACATACCATGATTCATCTGACATACCCATCTCAACTAAAACATATCCAGGGAATGTTTTCTTCATATCTGTTTTTTCTTTACCATTTTTAACTTCACGTTCTTCTTCTTCAGGAACAACTACACGGAAAATAAAATCTTCCATACCCATTGATTGTGCACGTGATTCAATATTTGTTTTAACTTTATTTTCGTAACCAGAGTAAGTATGTAAGACATACCAACTTTTTTCGATTGATTCCATTATATATATCTCTCCTTAAATTATCAGCTTCATTTTTCTCAAACAAAAAAAACTCCGCATCAACGAAGTTTTCTCACTTGTGTCATTATATCAAAACATCAGTTAAATAGCTATTCTTCTATGAAAATAGGGTTAAGAATGCAGAAGCACCTGAATCAACAATCCAGAAGAAAATCGCAAACATAATTGCAGTTACAACAACAGTTGTTGTATCACGACGTAGTTCCTTACCTGTTGGCCAAGTTGTTGCTTTAATTTCTACGATAACACTTTTAAGAAATGCATTAATTTTTCTCATAACTATCCCCCTATTTTGTTTCACGATGTAACGTATGTTTATTACAATATTTACAAAATTTATTTACTTCTAAGCGTTCGGTTCTGCTCGGTTTTGCAGCTACAATATAATTTCGTGAGCCACAAACGATACAAGCCAATGCTACTTTTCTTTGTGCCATGACTTTTTCTCCTTAATGTAAAGTTAACTAACGCTAACTTCGACTAACATTTTTAAAGAATACACTCATTTTACATTAAAAGAAAGAAAAAAGGAACCACCCTCTTTTCTTTCTTTCCTAATTATCGATTTTCTTTAAAAAATAACCCAAGCTTACTCTTACACCTTGAGATAGATCCTAATACCTTTTTCATATCGCACTCTAAAATAAGCGCAATTTCTTCTGGCTTTTTCATTTGATAATAAAGTAAAACAAAAGTACTTCTTTCTAACTCTGACAATTTCAATTCAAAATCATCCAATTTTTCTTGAAGGATAATTCTGTCATCTGCCAATATCTCACAATAAAACGAAGGCCGTTCACATTCACCATAAGTTTCTTCATATCGTTCCAAAGAATGCGAGTTCGCATCAGACAGCCTTTTAGTCGCTGATTGTTTGCGAATTAAACTAAAAATACAATTCGATAGACTGGTTTTAAAATACTGTCCAAACGTAATTCCTTTGTTCGGTTGGTAATTTTTTAATGCTTTAAAACAAACAGCTCTAGCCTCTTGTAAAAAATCTTCAGTATCCCATAATTTTAGATAGTATTTACGAATCATCGAATAAACCATTGGACGATATCGTTCAAATAACGGTTCAAATTTATGTTCTGCACCTAATTTAATTTGGCAAATCAATTGAAAATCTGTTTCGTTTTCAGTACTCCGGTAAGTTTCATCTAACAAGTAGACTCTCCATATCCGGGTCTCCATTTTTCAATATACCAAACATAATGACTGATTACAACAGTTGCTTAGTCATGTGATAGGTGATCACGCAATTCAGCCAGACTATCTAATTGTTCTGAGTCCCATGGTGAACGACGAACCGATGCCTCCGTTTGATATTTTTTGGCTTGTTGAGCAACTTCTTTTTTAGATTCATTAATGTCTTTGTATAACTCCCATGCAGGAATTCTTAATGCACCTTGTGAGAAAATAGTCCACTGTTCTGCTTGATCACTCGTTGCAACAGTTACCTGTGTGAGTTTAGTCTGTAACTCACCTATCATTGCTTCAATATAACTATCAGCCGTCTGACCCTCTGCTGTCCAAATAATCTCTAATCCATATTTTGTATAACTCTTTGATAGTCCTGGAACATACATTGCATCAAAGACAACGATTAACCGAGAGTCAATCTGTTTATGATAATTTGATAATTTGTGCAGTAGCAAGTCACGTGCTTCATCAAGTCGCTCTGATTGTTTCAATCGATTTAATTCTGGCCAATTACCAATCATATTATAGGCATCTACAACCAAAATTTGCTTTTTCATTATTATTTACCCCTAGAAGTAAATCCTTGATAAATAAGTAAACTGGCTGCGACACTGGCGTTTAAACTTTGAACGTGTCCAACCATTGGAATAGTCAACATACCATCACAAGCTTTTTTCAATAACGGTGAAATACCTTTACCTTCGTTACCAATTACGAGGGCTGTGGGTCCTTTAGCATCCCATTCACGATAATCTTGTCCATCCATATCTGTTCCGAAGACCCATAATCCGGCCTTTTTCAATTCATTTACAGTATTTACCAAATTAGTTACGCGAGCAACTGGCATATATTCAATTGCACCTGTTGACGTCTTAGCAACTGTTGACGTTAAACCGACTGCGCGACGTTTTGGAATAATAATTCCATGTACACCCGCAGCATCGGCTGTTCTCATAATTGATCCTAAGTTATGTGGATCTTCAACATTATCTAAAATAAGGAAAAATGGTGGTTCATCTTTATCAGCTGCACTTTTGAAAAGATCTTCAATAGTTGCATATTCAAATGCGGCAACTGCTACAATAACGCCTTGGTGATTTTGTTGATCTGATAATAAATCTAATTTACTTTTAGGAACTAGTTGTGTGATAATACCTTTTTTCTTAGCTAACTGTTCAATACCACTTAAAACATCTGATTTTAATCCAGTTTGTAAAAATAATTTGTTAATTGATTGATTACTTTTTAACGCTGCTTCTACAGGGTGACGACCAATAATAAAATCGCCAGCCTCTTCACTACTTCTTGGTTGTCCCATTTAAGTTCTCCTTTTCAACGGTGTTAATACACCATTTTGCCAATTCGGCCAATCTATCGTTTTGATTACTCAAAAATAAGTAGCCAAACAATGCTTCAAATCCAGTTGAAATACGATACGTTATTACTGATGTATTTTTAGCTGAAGTATGACTTTTAGCATTACGTCCACGTTTAAAGTAGTCTATTTCTTCTTCAGTTAAAATATTATTTTCTGTCATTTTATCTATCAAGAAAGCTTGTGCTTTGGCTGATACATAATGTGTTGCTTGATGGTGTAATTGAGTTGGTCTTGTAAGTCCTTGTACAAGTAAGTGTTTACGAACAAATACTTCATAAATACCATCGCCCATATAAGCTAACGCAATCCCATTCATTTGTTGATAATCTGCATTATTTTCCATTAGTCTTTTCTCCATCTAGTTCCTTGTGGTGTGTCTTCCAAAATAATTCCTTCTGCTGCAAGTTGATCTCGAATTTCATCGCTTTTTTGAAAATCTTTTTGTTTCTTAGCTTCTATTCTTTGTGCAATTAATTTTTCAACTCTGATATCTAGAGCATCAGCTACTTGTCCAAAAGCTAATCCAAAAACTGATGTCATTTCTTTAAAAATTTCTAACAAGTGATTAATTGAATCTCGTTCCACTTGTTTGTTTTCAGAATAGACATTCATTTTCTTAGCTAAATCATAGATAACTGCAATACCATTTTGTGAATTAAAATCATCATCCATAGCAGTTTCAAAATTGGATAAGCTCTCATTAATTTGATTTTCTATTAATTTATTTTCTCCTGAAATAGCATCGTTCAATCGATAAGTTAAGTTATCAAATGCTGTTTTCAATTTATTTAAATTATTAGTCGCTTCATCAATATTCGCTTGGCTATACTGAATTGGACGGCGGTAATGCGTTGTTGCCATAAAGAAACGGATAACTTGTGGATTGACTTCTTTAATCATATCATGCACCGTAACAAAATTACCTAGTGATTTACTCATTTTTTCATCATTTTCACCAATTGTTACAAATCCATTATGCATCCAATAGTTAGCAAATTTTTGACCCGTTTCAGCTTCACTTTGAGCGATTTCATTTTCATGATGTGGAAACATTAAATCCTGTCCACCACCATGAATATCAATCGTTGGACCTAGGTATTTTGTTGCCATTACAGAACACTCAATGTGCCAACCCGGACGGCCCTTACCAAATGGAGAGTTCCAAGAAAGATCATCATTTTTGACTGATTTCCAAAGTGCAAAATCAATTTCATCTTCTTTTCGAGCCGTTTCTTCAGTATCAACATGCTGACTGGCACCTTGTTCTAATTCGTTGATATTTTGATCAGATAATTTACCATAATCTGGAGATTTACGCGTTCTAAAATAAACATCCCCATCAGATACATAAGCATAACCTTTATCAATTAAATTTAATATAAATTGAATGATATCATCAATATTTTCTGTCGCCTTTGGATTTTTAGTTGCTGGTTCAATCGCCAATGCCTTGGTATCTTCCATGAAAGCAGCAATAAACTTATCGGCTAATTGTTGAACTGTTATATGGTCTTCTTTAGCAGCTTTGATCATTTTATCATCAACATCTGTAAAATTAGATACATAGTTAACTTTAAAATGACGATATTCAAAATATCGACGAATTGTATCAAACGCAATAGCACTTCGCGCATTTCCAATATGAATATAGTTATAAACGGTTGGCCCGCAAACGTACATACTAACTTTCCCAGACACAAGTGGTTTAAAAACCTCTTTTTGATTCGTTAATGTATTATAAATTGAAATCATTTTATCACCCGCCATTTAATCTTTTTGTTAAAAAAAGACGTCTTTTATATACTTATAAAAGACGTCTTCAACGTTGTTCCACTCCTTAAGATGTAGTGAACCTACATCCAACAATGAGTTAACGTTCATTACACGACTATAATTACTTTGTTCATCATAGCATTTTAAAGAGGCACTTCACAACTAACGTTTGTTTTCTCACATCACCGAAAACTTTCTAAAAAACGCCAATAAGTTGTTACTCTCTCTTATCAAAAATTATTTTGTATTCATTTCTTCTAACGTTTTGTTCAAATGAGCTAATGCTTTTTCACGACCAAGCAATTCGATTGATGCTGGTAGTTCTGGTCCATGCATTTCACGCGTTGTTGCAATACGGATTGGCATATATAATTGACGACCTTTAATTTTTGTATCTTTTTGAATTGATTTAATTGTTGCTTGGATAGCAACAGCATCAAAAATATCAATCGTTTTAATGCGTTCAGCAAATTCTTTTAAAACTGTTGGTGCTGTTTCAACAGCTAACTCTGCCTTTGCTTCATCATCAAGAACAGGTGGTTCGCTTAAAAATACTTCTGCCATTTCAGTAATTTGACCTGTATATGACATTTGTTGCTTATAAAGGCTAATTAATTTACGAGCCCATTCAATTCTTTCTGCACTTGGATCAGCTTCAATTTTACCATCTTGAATTAATTGACGTAAAGCCAAATCCATTACTTTATCTTCATCAGCTGTTTTAATATATTGATTATTAATCCATTCTAATTTTTTACCATCAAATGAAGCTGGTGACTTGCTTAAACGTTTAGGATCAAACATTTTAATCAATTCTTGGCGAGAGAAAATTTCACTTTCGCCAACTGGTGACCAGCCTAATAAGGTAATGAAGTTTACCATAGCTTCTGGCAAGTAGCCTAATTCACGATATTGTTCAATGAATTGGAGAACATTTTCATCACGTTTACTTAATTTTTTTCCTGTTTCTGTATTGATAATTAATGTCATATGTCCAAAGATAGGTGCATCCCAGCCAAATGCTTCATAAATCATCAATTGCTTAGGCGTATTGGCAATATGGTCATCCCCACGAAGAACATGCGTAATTTCCATCAAGTGATCATCAACAACAACAGCAAAGTTATATGTTGGCATACCATCACGTTTTTGAATAACAAAATCGCCACCAATAGTATTGGAATCAAAGGTAATTTCACCTTTAACAATATCTTTAAATTCGTATTTTTTGTTTGCTGGAACACGGAAACGAATAACAGGTGTTAAACCGGCAGCTTTTGACTCTGCAATTTTAGCAGTAATCTCATCATCAGACATACCTGCATATTCGTATTCATAATGTGGCATTTCATTACGTGCTTTTTGAGCATCACGGTCTGCTTCGAGTTCATCTTCTGTTTTATATGACTCGTAAGCTAAATTTTTATCCACTAATTCTTGGATTAATGGTAAATAGATATCTTTACGTTCTGATTGACGATAAGGACCAAATTCTCCTGGTTTGTCAGGACCTTCATCCCAATCCATGCCTAACCATTTTAAGTTATCTAGTTGGCTGCGTTCACCATCAGCAATATTTCTCTTTGTATCAGTATCTTCAATACGGATAACAAAAGTACCCTTTTGACTTCTCGCAAATAAGTAATTAAATAGAGCGGTACGAGCATTTCCAATGTGTAAATGTCCAGTTGGACTTGGTGCATATCTGACACGAATTTTATTTTTAGCCATGATAACGCCTCTTTCTTTTTTCTGTATTTAGTTACTACGATATAAACCGTTTATTTAAGGCTTTATTCAACTAATCTAGTTTACAATGAATCGGATAAAAAATAAAGCCAATAATCTTAGTATTGACTTTATTTCTTATCGTTTATTTTTTTCATTGAATGTAATGGTTTTGCAAAAATCATTCTTCCAGCATCCGTTTGAAGTGCACTTGTAACGACAACGTCAATTGATTTGTTTAGGAAATACTTTCCTTCTTCCACGACAACCATTGTTCCATCATCCAAATAAGCAACACCTTGTTGACGCTCAGAACCATTTTTTATTACCATAACATGTAATTGTTCTCCAGGAATAACCCGAGGTTTCAATGATTTAGCTAGTGCATTTACATTCAAAATCTGGACATTTTGAAATTCGCTAACTTTGTTTAAATTAAAATCATTTGTGACAATAACCCCATCAATCGTTTTAGCTAATTTAATTAACTTACTATCTACTTCTTCAATTTCTTCAAAATCACCTTCATACATTTCAATCGGCATGATTTTTTCATCTTGAAGTTTATTTAAAATATCTAATCCTCTACGACCCCGAACACGTTTGATACTATCAGCTGAATCTGCAATATATTGGAGTTCATATAAAACAAAATTAGGAACTAATAATGTTCCTTCAATAAAGCCAGTTTTAATCAAATCATAAATCCGGCCATCAATTAAGATATTTGTATCTAATATTTTATATTCATGATAATTATCATTGACATTACGGTCTAGTAAACTACTTTCAACGACATCACTTTTCTTATTTTTTGATGCAAATAATTTACGCCAATCCTCCAAACGATTAGTTCCTATAACAAAACCCAAGTATCCAAGTAAAAATAGTAACAAAACGGGTACAATTGTGTTCAATAGCCATATTTCTGATCGATAGAATGGTGTTGAGATTAAAATTGCAATAACCATACCAACAATAGTTGAAACACTCGCTGTTAGTAGCATCATTGGGCTTTGATTAGTTAAATAATTTTCAATATTTGCCAGTAATTTTTCTAGTGGCGTTATGATAAATAAAGATAGAATAAGAGCTAAACCGACACCTATTAAAAAATTAACAACACTATTATTTAATATACCAATCTCCGCAATACTCACTAATTTCCAAAAAAGTGGTAGCAAACTAACACCAATTCCACCGCCGACTAGTGCAACAACACCTTTAATAATATTTCTACGCATTGACAACTCCTCCTTTCTAACTAAACACTACTTTTAGTGCTTCGCTTAGTGTAGCAACACCAACAACTGTAATTCCTTTAGGTGGTGTCCATCCTGATAAATTATTTTTAGGAATAAAAATTCGTTTAAATCCAAGCTTTTGTGCTTCAGCAACCCGTTGTTCAATCCGATTAACACGTCGAATTTCACCAGTCAATCCAATTTCACCTACAAAACTGTCTGCAGGGTCTGTTTCTTTATCTCGATAACTTGACGCAATACTAACAGCAATCGCTAAATCAATAGCTGGTTCATCTAATTTTACGCCACCAGCCGCCTTAAGATAAGCATCCTGGTTCTGTAATAATAAACTTGCACGTTTTTCAAGAACGGCCATTATTAATGACACACGATTGTGATCAAGCCCTGTAGTTGTACGCTTCGCCGTTCCGTAAACTGTTGGTGTGATTAATGCTTGAACTTCAACCAAAATAGGTCGTGTTCCTTCCATAGATACAACAATAGCAGAACCTGTTGCGCCAGCCAAACGTTCTTCTAAGAAAATTTCTGATGGGTTTGCAACTTCAAATAACCCACCTTCACGCATATCAAAAATTCCAATTTCATTTGTTGAACCAAATCGGTTTTTAACAGCGCGTAAAATACGGAACGTGTGATGCATATCTCCTTCAAAATAAAGGACTGTATCAACCATATGTTCCAAAATTTTGGGACCAGCAATTGCACCACCTTTTGTTACATGTCCAACAATAAAAATCGTAATACCATTCGTTTTAGCAATTTGTAATAATTCAGCAGTTACTTCTCGAATTTGAGAAACACTGCCAACTGCAGCAGACATTTCTGGTTCTTGCATTGTTTGAATTGAGTCAATGACTACGTAATCAGGATTTAATGTCTCAATATTTTGACGAATATTACCCATATCTGTTTCAGGGTAAAGATAAAATTTCTGACCTCCAACACCGAGGCGCTGTGCACGCATTTTAATCTGAACAGCACTTTCTTCACCAGAAACATATAAGACAGTTCCGCCAGTTTGGCTTAGTTGACCAGAAACTTGTAAAAGTAATGTTGATTTACCAATGCCTGGATCACCACCAATTAAAACTAATGACCCGGGTACAACACCACCACCAAGAACACGATTTAATTCACCTAACTCAGTTTCAACACGTTCTTGTTCTGCCATTGAGATATCATCTAATAGTTCTGGTTTAACAGAAGCTCCAGTAAAACTGACACGAGCTTTACGATCTGCTTTTTGTGATTGTTCACGCTCTTCTACCATCGTGTTCCATTCGTTACAGTTAGGGCAACGACCCAAATACTTTGGTGAGGTGTATCCACAGTTTTGACATACAAATTGCGTTTTTACTTTTGCCATACAAACTCCCCACCCTTTCATTATAAATTCTATTGTTAATATTTTATCACATAAACGACAACCTGTAATTTCAATTGAAATTCTTAATCATTCTATAATAACTATTTACCTGATGAACCAAATCCGCCAATACGTTTTGTAGCGGTCACCTTTTCATTATCAACAGTTAAATAGGGCATAAAAATCCCTTGGCCTATCCGATCTCCTTTTTTTACCATTTGATCTTTTAAACTAAAATTAACAATTTGTATGAAAATTTCACCTTCATTTTTTTCGTTATTATAGTAATCAGAATCAATAACACCAATTCCATTTGGTAAAATCAGTCCACGTTTTAAGGGGCTACTTGAACGATTTGCTAATAATAAAAATTCATTATCTAGCATATACGCTTTAATTCCTGTGGGAATTAAATAAGGTTTCAAAATTTTATTTGCTTGAATGAGCTCTTCTTCAGCCACCGATTCACGATGCCTAATTAGCCATAAAACCTTTAAAAATCCACTTTTCCAGATTGAAGGTAATGTAAAATCTTCAGCTGCAGCTAAGTCATATCCTGCCGAAGTTGTTGTTGATCGAACGGGTAAGTCAATTTTCCCTGCATATTTAGTAACAATTTCAAATCCTCTTGTTTTCATTTGTTTATCCCCGTAATCTGTTTACTTTTTATCTTACCTCATTTATGACATAAATGGCTAGTTTTTGGGCATTTTTTAATGGTATAATTACATTCAAAGGGAAGGTGTTCAAATGGATTTCCAACTAAATGAAACCGATTTACGCGTGTACAACGTTAATGACGAGTTAATTAGTCGAATTAGTTTTACCATGATTAATGCTAATCAGACAATGGTCATTGAACATACTTGGGTAGCTGACAATCAGCGTCATCAAGGGCTTGCAAAAAGTACAACTGATTACTTAATTAAACAAGTTATTCTAAATCAGCAAACTATTTTACCATTATGCCCTTATACAAAGTTTTATTTTAGTGAACATCCAGAACTTTTAGAATTAATTTATACACCTAAATAAAAAATAGGAGAGTGACACACATGAATCAAGACAATTTAAAAAAATTAGTTGGACAAAAAGCTGTCGAGTTTATTAAAGACGGTATGGTTGTTGGACTTGGTACAGGCTCAACCGTTAAATTTATGGTAGATGCATTAGGTCAACGTGTTAAAAATGAAAACTTATCAATTATCGGTGTTTCAACATCAATTAGAACTGAAGAACAAGCAAAATCACTTGGTATTCCAGTTAAATCAGTTGATGAAGTTGACCACATTGATTTAACAATTGATGGTGCAGATGAAATTGATGACCATTTCCAAGGTATTAAAGGTGGCGGTGCTGCTCATTTATTTGAAAAAATTGTTGCTATTAATTCAAATCAAAATATGTGGATTGTTGATGAAAGTAAAATGGTTCATACGTTGGGTAAATTCCCTCTTCCCGTTGAAGTTATCCCTTACGGTAGTCATCAATTATTCAAAAAATTAGAAGCTAAAGGATTTAATCCCAAATTTAGAACTGTTGATAATGAAAATGTTTTAACTGACTCTAAAAATTTTGTCATCGATTTATATTTAGGTGAAATAAACGATCCTGCTAGCATACAAGATTATTTAGCTAAACAAGTTGGTGTTGTAGAACAAGGTCTATTTTTAGATTGTGTAAATACGGTTATCGTTGGACGTCAAGATGGTCCTGAAGTTTTACACGCACGTTCTGACACCTTTACAATTAAATAATTCTAAAGAAGAGCTAATTTTTATTGGCTCTTTTTAAATACGCAAATTGATTTTATTTAAAAATGAGAATTTTCTTTTCTTTTTAACATTGTTTACTAATCTAACGAGATATATTATAATAGCCACAGTACTTAAATCTTATATAGGAGTGTGATTTTTTTGACACAATCAATTAGTTCAGAACAACTCGCAAAATTCCAAAAAAATTTACATGCACGTGAAAGCCATGAAGTTATTGAACGTGCCGTTACAAAAAATGGTATTTTAGCAAATAGTTACGATTTAAAAGCCCAAGCTAAAATGGAACCTGTTTTCTCAATTGATCTGGATGTTGGTAATGTTTCTAACCAAAAGCAATCAGGTCGTTGTTGGATGTTCGCCGCATTAAATACAATGCGTCATGACATGAAAACAAATTTTAAAGTTGCCAAAGATTTTGAATTGTCACAAAATTTCACTTACTTCTGGGATAAACTTGAAAAAGCAAATTACTTTTATCAAAATGTTCTTGAAACAGCTGATAAACCAACTAGTGACCGTACCGTTTCATGGTTAATGACAACTCCACAACAAGATGGCGGCCAATGGGATATGATCGTTGCAATTATTGAAAAATATGGTGTTGTTCCTCAATCTGTGATGCCTGAAACATATAATAGTTCTAAATCAAGCGAAATCAATTCAACTTTAAACTTAAAATTAAGAAAAGATGCTGTTGATTTACGTGAACTCGTTGCTGCCGGAACAAGTTCAAAAGAAATTGAAGTCGTCAAAGAAGCTAAACTTACTGAAATTTATCGTTTATTAGCATACAGTTTTGGTGAACCTCCTGCAACATTTGACTTTGAATATCGTGATTCTGATAATGAATATCATATTGATAAAAATTTAACACCAAAAACATTCTATGAAAAATTTATCGGTTGGGACTTAGATGAATACGTCTCAATCATTAATGGTCCAACAGATGATAAACCTTACAATAATATGTACACAGTTGATCGTCTTGGAAATGTTGTTGATGGGCGTCCTATTCGCCATTTAAACATTAACATGGCTGATTTTAGAGATGTTGCCATCAAACAATTACAATCTGGCGAGAGCGTCTGGTTCGGTTGTGATGTTGGTCAATCGTCTGAACGCCAAATTGGTATTATGGATACTGAACTTTATCATAAAGATGAATTGTTCAATATTGATCTAGCTTTATCAAAAGCTGAACGCCTTGATTACGGTGAGAGTCTAATGACTCATGCTATGGTTCTAACAGGTGTTGATTTGGTTAATGATCAAGCAACCAAATGGAAAGTTGAAAACTCATGGGGCGAAAAAGTTGGTAATAAAGGCTTCTTCGTTATGAGTGATGACTGGATGGAAGAATATTGTTATCAAGTTGTCGTTAACAAAAAATTCTTACCAGAAAAATTACAAGCTATTCTAAAAGAAGAACCTAAAGTCCTTGCTCCTTGGGATCCAATGGGTGCATTAGCATAATTAAAAAAGTAACAACAATATTGAATTGTTGTTACTTTTTTTGTGTTAAAATTTTTTTGCTTTTAATTGTTAAATCATCATTTAATGTATACCAAATAGGGACACCATTCGGAACCTCAACGCCATCAATATCTGCATCTGAAATATTTTCTAAATATTTTATCAATACCCTAAGTGTACTGCCATGTGCGACAATCAACTGGTTATTACCTTGTCTTAACTCTGGGGCAATGACATCTTGCCAGTAAGGTAAAATCCGTTTAAATGCCATTTCTAAGCTTTCTGATGTTGGTAAGCTACTTTTAACACGTTGCTTGTACCGTCTATCATTATCAGGTACAGATAAACTAGGTGGGATAGTCGTATAACTACGGCGCCATTGGGCTACTTGTTTAATACCGTAGATACGTTTGGTTTCATCTTTATTTAAACCGCGCAAGGCACCATAATGTCGTTCATTAAGACGCCAATTTTTCTGTATTGGAATCCAAAGTTGATTCATTTCTTCCATCATAATATTACTCGTTTTAATAGCTCGTTTTAAGACAGATGTATGAACCTGTGAAAATTGAATATTTGTATTAAGAATAACTGTTCCTGCAACTCTAGCTTCAGCGATGCCCTTAGCCGTTAATGGAACATCTGTCCAACCGGTGTATTCATTATTTTGATTTGCTAGACTCTCACCATGTCTTACCATGACTAATTCAACCATTATTAAAACCTTCTTCACTCTTCATTAATACTCATTATAACAAAAAAGACTTAAAACAACATTGTTGTCTTAAGTCTTTTAATTATTTATTTTACTCGACCAGCAAAATCTGGTTTCCAGTAAGCACTCATTGTGCTAATTTTAACATTTTGTCCTTCAGTTGGAGCTTCAGCAAATTGACTTCCACCTAAGTAGATAGCAACATGGTATGATGATCCTTTTGATCCCCAGAAAAGTAAGTCTCCAGGTTGTGCTTGAGAAACTGATTCATAGCTAACTTGTCCTTCTTGAGCAACAGTGTAGCCACCAATAGATTTTCCAGCAGCATGAGCATAAACATAACTAGTAAATCCTGAACAATCAAAACCGCTCAATGATTTTCCGCCCCATACATATGGGATGCTCTTTGTTGTTAATGATCTTGCTAGAGCAGTAATACTACTTGTATCAAGACTTGAAGCACTCACAGCACTTGTTGCTGCTTTTTTACTTGAACTATTTGTAGTTGAAGTTGTGACAGCTTTTTCACTTGAAGCTGAAGTATTTGAGCTTTTTACTGCTTTATTACTTGAAGTATCTGTACTTGCAGCTTCAGTTGCTTTTGATGCAGCTGCATCTGCTGCTGCTGCATCGTTCTTTTCATTTGCTGCTTTAGTTTCTGCTGCTGCTTTTTCAGCAGCTTTTTCTGCTGCTTTTGCTTTATCGATAGATGATTGTGTATCTGATTTTTTTGTATCAATTTGTGCTTTTAATGTATTTGCGTTTGCTTGTTTAACCGCTAGTTCAGCTTGTTTGTTTGTATATTCTTTAACTGTTTTTTGTTGATCTGCAGCCTTTTCATCTAATTCAACTTTAGAAGATTTAACTTCTGCTTTATCAGCTTTTTGTTGTTTAGCAGCTTTTTGACCAGCACCAACTAATGTTGTAACTGTTCCCACACGTTTGAAGGCATCAACAACACTTTTTGAATCTGAAACAAATTCAACCATGCTTGCTGTACTTCCATCAACTTGTAAAGCACGTGTTTGATCAGCTAATTGTGAATCTCTTTGTGAAATTTCAACATTTAATCTGCTGATCTTCTTACCTAATTTGTATTGATCTGATTCAAGTTTTGCAGCTGTATCTTTAGCATCCTTAACTTCAGCTTGAGTTGAAGTAATTTCACTATTAATTGTTGCTAATTTTGCAGCAACTTTAGTGCTCTTGCTATTTAATTTAGCAATCGTGCTTGTTAGTTCAGTTACACTATCTGAAGCGTTAGCTTGTTCTGCAACTGCGCTCATTCCAATAAGTGTAGCTGTCATCATCATTACTTTAGCAATTTTACTATTAATTTTCAAAAGGCACTCTCCTAGTTGATTTCATAATTATTATTTAATTTTAGCGTATTCGTTTTTCTCGACTAGAATAGAATAGCACGGTTCTTAGGTACATACCATTACGGTTAGTTTACATTCGAATTTAATTTACATCTTTTAATTTCAGTATGATTACACAAATGTTACAAAAGGCCATTTCCATTGTTTTTATCCCTCTTATTTGTTGTTAAATAGGCATTTACGAGTTCTATATTAAAATGACAAAAGCGTAATACAATTAGTCGTTTTTCACTGATTTAACATTACTTAATTAATCAAAGTTGTCCTTTTCATTCTTTTACATTTTTTCAATTATTTAATAATACCGTAAGAAAAAATTTTTTTTGCTTTTTATCCCTTTTTTTATCGTATAATCAGCTTAATTAATGTAATGAAAGGTATGAATAAATATGGCTAAAAATAATAACTTGGGAATGCCATCTCCAATAAAAGGCAGTTCTCAAAGCAATAAAAATAAGCATCCAATACTGTGGACACTATTGATAATTATGATTTTAGGTATTGCTTCTGGAGGTGTATATGCCTATTCAGTATTCACACATACTGAAGATACCGTCGCAAAAACTTACAAGAAAACCAAAGCAAAAAAATTAAGAAATGTTTCCAGTATTTTGAGTGAGAAAAAACCTTTTTCAATTCTATTAATGGGGACTGATACTGGCGCACTTGGTCGAAGTGATACAGGACGCACGGATACAATGATCGTTGCAACAGTTAATCCAACAACAAATAAAACTACCTTAACAAGTATTCCTCGTGATACTCAAGTTAAAATTGACGGAAGTGATGAAAGCTCTTCAAAAATAAACAGTGCCTATACCTATGGTGGCAAAGATGGTTCAACATCTGCTGTTAATACTGTTCAAAATTTATTAGATATCCCAATTGATTATTATATGTTAATTAACATGAATGGATTAAAGAAAATTGTTGATACCGTTGGTGGTGTTGATGTCAAACCATTACTTTCATTTAAACTTGAAGGAACTCATTATAAAAAAGGTAAGACAATCCATTTAAACGGCAAACAAGCCTTAGCTTATACGCGAATGCGTCATTCAGATCCACTAGGTGATTATGGCCGTCAAAAACGTCAAAAACAGATTATTACAGCAATTACCGGAAAAGCTAAATCTGTAAATTCACTCGCAAACTACAAAAAATTATTAAAAACAATTGACGGAAACATGGTAACTGATCTTAGTTTTAATGATATGCTCACAGTAGAAACAAACTACAGCGCCGCTACAGAATCAATTCACTCTGATTTCTTGCAAGGAGTAAGTACAGATGTTGATGGTCTTTCATATGAAGTTCCAACATCGACTGAAAAGAAACGCGTCTCAAATGCTATTCGTTCTCAATTAGGTTTAAACAAATCAACACAAGCCTTTACTAGTTTAGAACAGCAACTCTCTAAATAAATAGATATAAAAAAGAAACGGACCTCAATTAAAATTTGAGGTCCGTTTCTTTTTTACCAATTTTCTAAAAACTTTTGGTATTTCATTTCTCTTTGTTCAATAAGTTCATTAGATGATTTAGTCGCTAGGTTCTTCAGCAATTCATTTAGACTACTGTCCATTAGACTTATTGTTGCTGCCTGATTAGTTTCTGGCAATACCACATCAATCAATCCAATATTAAATAACTCAGTAGCCGTCATTGGCAAACTTGTTTCAATCTCATTTGGATTAGTTTTCTTCAAAATAGCACTAACGGCTTCTGGAGATGCTACTGAAAATAAGCTATTTTCAACCATCATAATAGCATTTGCATTTGCTAAAGCCAGTGCACCACCGCTTTGACCTTCACCTAAAAAAATGGCAATATTCGGCACTTGTAATGCACCCATTTTTAAAATCATTTCAGAAATAATATAGCTCTGTCCTGTTTGTTCTGATTTAACGCTGGCATCTGCGCCGGGCATATTAATTAGCGTTACAACAGGTCGCTTAAATTTTTCAGCTTCATTTAGTAATCGCATTGCTTTTCGATACCCACTTGGCTTCACGGCACCAAAATTATAGGCTAAACGTTCTTCTAAATTTACGCCCCGATTAATGCCAATAACTGTCACTGGGCACTTATGAAAAAGTCCAATCCCACCAATAATGGAAGCATCCTCTTCGCCAACTCGATCACCATGATTTTCGAAAAACACATCAAATAGACTAGAAATAATAAATTTAGCACTTAATCTATCATTCGATCGAACTTTTTTTAAAAAATCTGAGTCCATTTTTAATATCCCCTCACACGTGTAATAGTAGTAGCTGACTAAGAATCTGTTTTATGTTTTTCCGATCAATAACCTGATCAACAAATCCATTTTCATATAAACCTTCTGCTGTTTGAAAATTAGCAGGTAGCTTTTCATTTGTCGTCTGTTTAATCACTCTTTCACCAGCAAAGCCAATTTTAGCTTGTTTTTCAGCTAATACAATATCGTTATTTAGTGCAAAGCTAGCACTGACACCACCCATTGTTGGATCCGTCAATAGGGACATGACTAATAACCCTGCATTATCTAGTTTTTGTTTCATGTAAAGAATCGAATTCATTTGTAATAACGAATAAATTCCCTCTTGCATTCTTGCACCACCAGAAGCAGTAACGATTACAAATGGCAGTCGTTTATCTAATGCGACTTGCATCCCTAACTTAATTCTAGTCCCTGCCGTCGTATTCAATGATCCCATCATAAAAAAACTATCCATTACTGCTAAAATCAATGGTTGTTGATCAATGCTACCTTCACCGACAATAACGGCTTCATCAGATGTCGTTGAACGCTTAGCACGTTCCAGTTTTTCTGAGTAACCTGGAAATTGTGCTTTATTTTCTGTTTTATTTGCTACATTTATTACCTCAAAACCGTTTTCATCTGTTAAAATAGCAATTCTCTCCATAGCAGTCAAGCGTTTATAAGTTTGGCATTTAGGACAAATAAAATAAGGTGCCCATTCACTTTCATGTAAATGCGTCCCACAATTTCGGCACTTTTGCCATTGATTTGTCTTTGGATAATGACTCATTACCGCCACCGCCTTTAAATTTTGCTATCAATTGAAATGGTATTTTCAATAAATTCTTGTGATTTTATAATTATTTTTAATTGCGTTAAATTAGTTTCAATTCCTGAAATATAAATTGATTCAAGTGATTTTTGCATTTTTAAAATAGCTAATTCTCTCGTTTCAGCATGACAAATAATTTTTGCTAATAGTCCGTCATAGAAAGCAGAGATGGTGTCACCGACACCATAACCCGTTTCAATTCGAATATCTTTAGGAAAATCAAAACATGTAATTTTAGTTTTCACACTTGGAATTAAGGATAATCGACATTCGATTGCATGTCCATTCATTTCTACATCATTATTCAATACTTCTTTACCTTCAGCAACTAACAACTGTTGTTGAACAACATCCATTTTAACAGTTTCTTCAGTAACACCATGTTCGACTTGCAATCGTGTATTCATTTCTAAAAAATAAAATTGATTATTCGCAAATAAAAATTCTACAGTTCCTAATCCAACGTAATGTAAATTTTTGATTAACTGACGCGTAAAATAGTAGAGTTGGCTTTGTTGCTCACTAGTTAAGACAACTGATGGGCTTTCTTCAATCACTTTTTGTCGGTGATTTTGCAAGCTACAATCCCGATTTCCTAACACTTGAACATGGTGCCCATCACCGATAATTTGCACTTCTATATGCCGCGCGTTTATCAATTTTTTTTCAAGATAAAAACTTCCCTCAGCAAAAGAAGCCTTTGCTTCTTGCTGAACAATCTCAGCGCCAGATAACAAATCAGATTTCCTTTCAACTGCTCTGATACCCTTGCCGCCTCCGCCATGTGAAGCTTTAATTAATAGTGGGAATCCAATTTTATTTGCTTGCTCAATCAATTCTTCGTTAGAAGTAATTAAATCAGATCCAGGAATAACGGGTACCCCTTTCTCAATTGCTAACAAACGAGATTTATCTTTATCTGCTAGTTGCTGGATTAATTCCGCTTCCGGACCAATAAAAGTAATACCACATTCCATACACATTTGTGCAAAATGCGCATCTTCTGATAGAAACCCGTATCCTGGATGAATTGCATCAACATTTAAACTTAATGCTGCCATCAATATACTCTCTCGATTTAAATAAGAATCTTTTGCTAAGGCTGGCCCAATGCAAATTTTTTCATCAGCAAGTTCAACAAATCGACTTTGTGCATCCACTGTTGAATAAATAGCGACCGTTTGTATATTTAATTTTTGGCAAGCGCGAATAATTCGTTCAGCCACTTCTCCACGATTCGCTATTAAAATTTTTCGAAACAAATGACTCACCTATCCATCTATTCTAATTTTAAGTAACTCTTGATCAAATTCGACTAATTCACCATCATCTACTAGTTGTTCAAGTACGATACCTGTCACTGGCGATTGGATATCATTGTATAATTTCATACTTTCAATTTGAGCAATAACCTGCTTTTTAATAATTTTAGTCCCAATTGTTCCCATTTTATCAAAATGAACTAACCCAACAAGTGGGCTTTTAACGATAAAAATGGTGTCACTATCATCTTCTTGTATATTTGTTGCTACTTTTATTTTTTCGGCTGTTTTTTCTTGATCTACAACTACTTTAAAGTCACCATCTTCAATTTCAACATGAGAAAATGGCATTGTCGCAATTTTATCTAATAATTGATTAATTTCATTAAATTTCATTAATTTGCACACACCTTAAATTTTTATTAGTAAACTTCCATATGCTAAGCCAGCTCCAAATCCAGTTAATAAAACTGTACCACCCGTAAACCCTTGTTGAATTGCTTCATTTAGGGCCATTGGAATCCCGGCTGAAGATGTATTTCCGTGATGAATAACACTTGTTGCAAATTTTTCAATTGGCATCCCTAACTCATCAGCAATTGTTTCAATAATTCTTAAATTTGCTTGATGGCAAACAACCAAATCAATATCACTTGTTTTTAACTTATTATCTTTAAGTAATTGTTTCATCTGATTAGGCACAACTGTTGTAGCAAATTCAAACACATCTCGTCCCTCTTGGAAAAATGCATCTATTGTTGGATAATTATCTTCATTAACATCACTTAATGGTTCAATACGTCCACTATGAATAACATCCTTTTTTTGCCCATTTGTTTCTATTTTTTCAGCAATAAAGCTTTCATCCGCTGAATTATTTGAGGCTTCAAGAAGAGCACCACCTGCACCGTCTCCAAAAAATACAGCGCTTGTTCGATCCTTAAAATCCATCATTTTTGAGTTAACTTCTGCACTAATCACAATTGCCCGTTTGTATTGCCCTGTACGTAAAAACTTTTCTGCGGTACTCATAGCAAATATAAATCCCGCACAAGCAGCGCTAATATCGAAAGCAAAGGCGTTCATTGCGCCAATATTTCCTTGAACAATCGCAGCTGTCGATGGTGTTAAGGCGTCTGGCGAAATTGTGGAAATAATAATTAAATCAATATCTGTGGCTTCATACCCAGATTTAAGTAAAAGTTCATTTGCTACTTTTGTACTCAAATCTGATGTATTTTCATCAATTGCATAGTGTCGTGTTTTAATCCCAGTATGCGCCACTATCCATTCATCCGAGGTTGGCATAAATTTAGCTAATTCATTATTTGTCACAATTCGTTCCGGCACAAAATGTGCCATATTTTTTATTTTGACATAATTATTCAATTTACCCATTCTCCCAGTCGTTAAGTTTAATTCATTCTATTTTATCAATAATCGCAAAATTAAGACACCAAAATAATTAACGCTTAATAATTCTTTAATTTCATAATACGCCAGTATGGCAATCTTTCATTAAAAAAAGCACTAAACCCCATAGTAACAAGGTCGAGTGCTTTTAAGTAAAACTATTATGCGAGTAAATGGATTCGAACCATCACGGGATATTATCCCACCAGATCCTTAGTCTGACGCGTCTGCCAATTCCGCCATACTCGCAAGAACAATCATAATTGTAGCAAAAATTGTTCCTTGTTACAAGTCCCATTTAAAATAAATTAGTATTCCATTAAAATTAACTTACTTCGACACTTCGAGCAAACGTAGCGTGACAGGTTAATTTTTCTTTGTCGTTGATACTGTTGTCCACAATTAGAGCATTGATAGTGAATAACTCTTTTCTTTTTAGCCTGTTTTGGACCAAGAGGGGCAAACCGGCTACCACCTACAATTGTCAGTAGCTGTTTGAAATCATGATCACGATGTTGATAACCCTTTTTAGCAATATGCAGATGATAATGACATAATTCATGCTTGATAACACCTATTAAAATATCCTCACCATGTTCCGTCAGCATTTTAGGATTAATTTCAATATTATGGTCATTTAATCGATACCGTCCACCCGTCGTTCGTAGTCTTTTATTAAATGTTGCTTTGTGGATAAATGGCTGCTTAAAAAAAGTTGTGGATAAGTTTTGAACTAAAGCTGTTAATTCAAAATCAGTCATCTTATTTATCCGTTGGTCGTTTCATTGTTAACTGAACGCGATTACGTTTCAAATCAACTTCCATTACCCACACTGTAACTATGTCCCCAACCGCAACCACTTCACTTGGTTTCTTAACGAACTTATCTGTTAATTGTGAAATGTGGACAAGTCCATCTTGTTTAACACCAATATCTACAAACGCACCAAAATCAATTACGTTCCGAACGGTTCCTTGTAATGACATGCCGGGTTCTAAGTCCTCAATTGTTAACACATCGTGTCGTAGTAACGGTGCCGGCATATCGTCACGTAAATCACGGCCTGGTTTTTGTAAACTAGCTAGAATATCTGCTACTGTTTCCACACCACTACCCACAACTTGTGCCAAATTTTCAGCATTTGTCTGTGCTAATTGGTCATTTGTCTCAGTTTTACCCAAATTAGTTATTTTTATCCCCAATTCTTTCAACAAAATCTTTGTTAGTGGATAACTTTCAGGATGAATATCAGTATTATCTAAAATGTTATCCCCAGAAACAATACGTAAAAATCCAATTGCTTGTTCATAAGCTTTTGGTCCTAAGCGTGGTACTTTCTTAAGTTGTTGACGCTTCGTAAATTTACCATTTTCGTCACGATAAGTAACAACATTTTTAGCAATTGTTAAATTTAATCCAGAAATTTTTGTTAATAGCTCTGAACTAGCTGTATTTAAATTAACCCCAACTTTATTCACAGCATCTTCAATCACGACATCTAACTGTGCATCCAATTTTTTTTCAGCAACATCATGTTGATACTGACCGACTCCAACAGATTTAGGATCAATCTTAATTAATTCAGCCAAAGGATCTTGCAATCTACGGCCGATACTAATAGCAGAGCGTTCTTCAACGTGAAGTTCTGGGAATTCATCACGAGCTGCTTGACTAGCTGAATAAACCGATGCCCCAGCCTCATTTACAATGACATAAAAAATTGGCCGTTCGATTTCTTTTAAAATATCTGAAACAAATTGTTCAGATTCTCGACTTGCTGTTCCATTTCCAATTGCAATCATTTCAACTTGGTATTTTTCAAGGAACTGTTTAAATTGTCCAGCAGCTGCGGCACGTTTTTCACCATTTGCAGGTTTATGTGGATAAATTACCAATTTGTCTAAGAATTTACCTGTACCATCCACGATGGCTAACTTACAGCCTGTTCGATAGGCTGGATCAAAACCTAAAACAACTTTCCCTTTTAATGGTGCTTGCATAAGTAAATGGTATAAGTTATCCCCAAACACATTAATAGCTTGTTCTTCAGCAACCTCTGTCATACCTTTACGAATTTCACGCTCAATTGATGGTTTAATAAAGCGTTTATAACTATCTTGATACGCATTTTCAATGATTGGTACAGCGTCACCACTATTTTTCCCAATAATTCTAAAATGCATAAATGTCATAATTGCTTGTTCTGGTACAACAACGGAAGCTTTTAAGATTCCCTCTTTTTCACCACGATTAATTGCCAGTACACGATGCGGAACGACTGATTTTAAAGATTCACTAAACTCATAGTAATCACGATAAATACCTTTTTCGTCTTTTTCTTCAGCTTTAACTTTTGCTTCAAACAAACTATCTTTTTGAGTTACTTTACGAATCCACTCACGATATTCGGCACTTTCACCAAATGCTTCAGCTAAAATTTCATGTACCCCAGCAAAAACGTCTTCTTCAGTTAAAATTTCAGCATCAACATTAATAAATGTGCTTGCTTTCTGATTAATTTCAGCTGCTGTTTGGGGGAATGTCAACAACCATTTGGCAAATGGTTCTAATCCAGCCTCTTTGGCAATAGTGGCCTTAGTACGACGTTTTTGTTTAAAAGGTAAATAATAATCTTCAATCTGTTGCAATTTTTTTGCTAAACTAATTTTATTTTTTAAAGCTTCTGTTAAATTACCTTGTTCTTCAATTATGTGGATAACTTCTGCTTTACGTTTTTCTAAACTCTCAACATGTTTATAAGTTGTCTCAATTTCACGAATTTGAACTTCGTCTAAACTATCTGTTCTTTCTTTTCGATATCGTGCAATAAATGGAACAGTATTTCCTTCATCAAGCATCCCTAAAACTGCGTTAATTTGTTTTTCTCGATACTGATTTAGCTCTTTTAATACTAACGGCATAATGTTTTTTTCCATGATAACGACCTCAATTCGAATATTTTTTGTTCATAAAAAAGAGACTAATAATAGGCGTCAGTACAACCATTCCTAATATCAATCTCTTTAATTAAATTTAACCTAAAATTTGTTGCATGATACGTTGCATCATATCAGTTGTTTGCGTCATTCCTTTATCTTGTTTTTCTTCTGAAGCTTTAAATGCATCAACCTCGACAAGATGTTTCTCAACATTAATACTACTTGTCATCTCATCGCAACCTTCAACAAAAGTACGATAACCACTAATTAATTTTTTATGTTTTCCCAAAACAGGAATGGGTACTTGTAAATCATCTAATTTGCTTAAATTTTCTTGGTAACTTGCTGTACCTTCAACAAATTTTTCTTTAGTAGTTGTGAATTCATCATCTGAAACAATAGAAAAGTCACCTGCAGTAATGGCTTTTTCCATTACTTCGTAATGATCATTTAAAGAATTACCCATTTCTTCAGTTGCTTGCGCAACATCATTTAACGCATTGATATAATAATTTACATTAACTCTTTTTTTCAAGATATAAACTTCCTTTTATTTATTTTTTCTGAATAATCGTTGGCCAAGCTTCACAATTTCAACAATCACAATAATTGAGAATGATCCCGCTAAAACAATACCCCATTGATACATATCTAAATGGCTAACATGGAACATTTTATTTAATCCGGGGATTAAAATAGTTGCTGCGAGCAACGCAAATGATGCCAAAATTGACCAATTAAACGTCACATTTTTAAAGATATTACGGTTGAAGATTGACCCATGGATTGATTTAACATTGAATGCATGGAATAACTGAATTAATCCTAATGTTGCAAAAGCCATTGTTAAAGCATCTGCATGAATTAATTTATCACCCATATGAACAGGATACGTTAAAGCCAACCAATAAACAAATAATGTTATAGCCCCTTCTAAGATACCTTGATAAATAATACTTGGCATCACACCACCAGAGAAGAAGTTTGATTTACGTCCACGTGGTTTTTGATCCATCAATCCTTTTTCAGCAGGTTCTACACCAAGTGCAATTGCGGGAAATGTATCTGTTACCAAGTTAATCCACAAAATATGGACTGGTGCCAAAATACTCCAACCCATCATTGTCATAACAAACAAGGTTAATACTTCACCTAAGTTTGCAGAAAGTAAATATTGAATTGATTTTTGAATATTAGAAAAGACTTTTCGTCCTTCCTTAACAGCAAAAACAATTGTCGCAAAATTATCATCAGCGAGAACCATATCTGAAGCACCTTTAGATACTTCAGTTCCTGTAATACCCATCCCAATTCCAATATCAGCCGATTTCAAAGCTGGCGCATCGTTCACACCATCACCAGTCATAGCAACCACTTGATTCTTTTTCTGCCATGCTTTAACAATTCGCACTTTATGTTCAGGCGATACCCTTGCATATACAGAATATTGTTCAACCTTATTTTCAAATTCTGAGTCTGATAAATCATCTAATTCAGAACCAGAAATAATTGCTTCATGTTGTCCAGCTTCAACAATTCCTAATCGAACTGCAATAGCTTCGGCAGTATCGCGATGATCGCCTGTAATCATCAAAGGACGGATCCCGGCTTTCTTAGCTTCGCTAACTGCAGCAGCAGCTTCTGGTCGCTCTGGATCAATCATTCCAACTAATCCAGCAAAAATCAAATCATTTTCCACAGTTTCTGAATCTAATACCGCTGGAATTGCAGGCATTTCACGATACGCGAATGCTAACACGCGTAATGCTTGCGTTGCCATATCATGATTATTAGTCATAATATAATCTAGCTGTGCATCAGTTATCGGTTTAATTTCGCCATTTTCAATATAACGTGTTACCCGTTTTAATAGTTGATCGGGAGCACCCTTAACAGCAACAAAAAAAGATTTATCCTCATTTTTTTGAATTGTTGACATCAATTTACGTTCTGAATCAAATGGAACTTCAGCAACTCGAGGTTCACTGCTTAATAATGCATCCACATCTAATCCATGATCTAAATGATATTGAATTAGAGCCGTCTCTGTTGGGTCACCAATTAAATTGCCCTCAGATGTTTGTTTTGTGTCATTACTGAAAGACATCACCTGGTATAGTGGACTTTCTAAATTTGTTTCCACCTTATCGGCATCTAATAACTCATTATTTATAAATATTTTTTCAACAGTCATTTGATTTAACGTTAATGTACCCGTCTTATCTGATGCAATAATGTCAGTACTACCAAGTGTTTCAACTGCTGGTAATTTTCTAACAATCGCATTTCTTTTTGCCATCTTTTGTGTTCCAAGTGCTAAAATAATTGTAACAATAGCTGGTAATCCTTCTGGAATTGCAGCTACAGCTAATGAAATCGCAATTAACAACATATCAATGACACTATTATCTCCATTTTGTAGACCAACGAAGAAAACAATAACAGCAATAATTAATATTAAAATAGTTAATGTTTTACCTAATTGGTTAAGATTATCTTGTAGTGGTGTTTTCATTTCATCGGCAGAATTGAGCATTCCTGCAATACGTCCAACTTCAGTGTTCATCCCTGTTCCAACAACGATTCCTTCACCACGCCCATAAGTTACATTACTATTCATAAACGCCATATTATGGCGATCGCCAATACCAGCATCTTCATCATTTAATAAATTTAAACTTTTATCAACAGGTACTGATTCACCAGTTAAAGCAGATTCTTCAATTTTAAGAGAAGCAATCTGTGTTAAACGTAAATCTGCTGGAATAACATCCCCTGCTTCAAGTAAAACAATATCTCCAGGTACTAAATTTTCACTTTTTACAGTTTCAATTTGCCCATTTCGTTTTACATTTGCGTTAGGTGTCGACATTTCTTTTAACGCATTAATTGCCTCTTCAGCCTTAGATTCTTGAAAAACACCGAATACAGCGTTTAAAACAACAACTAACATGATGATAATTGCGTCCACAACTTCACCTGATGATGCCGCAATTAACGCAGCCACAATTAAAACGATTATCATGAAATCTTTAAACTGATCAAAGAATTTTTGTAATATTGTTTTACGTTTACCTTCTGACAACTGATTCAATCCATACTTGTCTGTTCTTTCTTTAACCTCTTGGGTTGTTAACCCTGCCAAATCTGTCTTTTGGCCTGCTAAAACTTCGTCAACTGATTGTGCGTAAATCCTTTTTGTCATAGTAATCCTCCTTATAATAGTTTCACAAAATACAAAAAAAGACCTATGTATGTTGCAGAACTTTAAACATACATAAGTCTCACTATTTAAGGCAATACCAGAAAAAGAACTTTCTTGTTGGTGACATTGCCGCGGATAACCGCCAGTTACTCCCCTATGATTTCTTTAATTATAACTGAAATGAAACAGCTTACGCAACTATTTACTTCCAAAAAGAATCATAAACAGTAATTGGCAGATGTCGTTTGTGTTCTGTCTTTAAATACCAATTTTCAATTTTATCACTAATTTCTTTTGAAACTACCTTTCCTTCAAGATAATCATCAATATTATCGTAAGTAACTCCTAAGGCAACTTCATCAGGTAGCGCTGGACGGTCTTCTTCCAAATCGGCTGTTGGTACTTTTAAATACAGATGTTCCGGCGCATTTAACGAAGCTAACATCTCTCTACCTTGGCGCTTATTCAAACGCCAAAGTGGTGTAATATCAGCACCTCCGTCACCATATTTAGTATAAAATCCAGTAATTGCTTCTGCAGCATGGTCAGTTCCCACAACCGCACCTGACTTTGCCCCGGCAATCCCATATTGAGCAATCATGCGCTGACGAGCTTTGATATTACCTTTATTAAAATCAGAAATTTCAAGATTGTTTGCCATTAAGCTTATTACCATTTCATCGGTAGCACCTTTAATGTCTACACGAACCACTTGATCTGCCTGCATAAATTTTATAGCATCTAATGCATCAGATTCATCGGATTGATTGCCGTATGGTAGTCGAACTGCAATAAATTGATAATTGCTATCACCGGTTTCTTCACGTAACTCACGAATAGCCTGTTGTGCTAAATACCCAGCAAGTGTTGAATCTTGTCCACCAGAAATTCCTAAAACTAAAGATTTTAAAAATGGATGTTTCAATAAATAAGCTTTCATAAAATCAATACTCATACGAATTTCTTCTGCAATATTTACACTTGATTTCACTTTCAAAGTTTCAATAATTTTCTTTTGTAAGTCAGTCAAGATTAACACCCCTTATTTAATATTATTCATATTATTTCTAATTTTTTGGATGATAGCCATCTTATTATCATAAGCTTTTTGTGATAAATCGACAGGGTAATCTTGTGGATTTAATTCACGTTTATATTCTTCCCATAACCCATCTAACTGAATTCTTGAATACTCTCTAATAGCATCCAATTCTGGCTGATTATAAACCAGTTCACCTTCAACAAATATATCTTGTAAAATTGGTCGTGCATTATAGTTAGTTACCAACTTATTAATATAGGTATACTGCTGATGGAACATATAAAGTGAGTCTTGTTTCTGAGGTTCCTCATCCGATAGTGCAATGTAATCTCCTTCAGTTTTACCATCAACTTTATTAGTAATACGCCATACTTGTTTCTTACCTGGTGTTGATACTTTTTCTGCATTATTACTGAGTTTAATTGTATCAACCATTTTACCATCGCCACCTTCAATGGCTACTAATTTATAAACTGCACCTAAGGCGGGTTGATCATAGGCAGTTATTAGTTTAGTTCCAACGCCCCAGACGTCAATTTTAGCTCCTTGCATTTTTAAATTAGTAATTGTTTTTTCATCTAAGTCATTTGAGGCATAAATTTTAGCTTCTGTAAATCCAGCTTCATCTAATTGTTCACGAACGCGTTTCGAAATGTAAGCCATATCCCCACTATCAATTCGTACGCCGGCAAAATTAATCTTATCACCTAACTCTTTAGCAACTTTAATTGCACTTGGCACACCACTTTTTAACGTATCGTATGTATCAACTAAAAAGACACAATCACGATGCGTTGTTCCGTAAGCCATAAAAGCATCATAGTCATCTCTGTATGCTTGAACTAATGAATGCGCATGCGTTCCACTGATAGGAATACCAAATATTTTACCTGCTCGGACATTACTAGTTGCATCAAATCCACCAATATAAGCTGCACGTGTTCCCCAAATAGCTGCATCAAATTCTTGTGCTCGTCTTGTACCAAATTCTAACACACCATCATCTCCGGCTACAGCTTTGATACGAGCTGATTTTGTTGCAATCAATGTTTGATAATTAATGATGTTAAGTAATGCCGTTTCTACTAATTGACAGTCTGCTAAAGGACCTTCTATTTGGACAATGGGTTCGCCGTTAAAAACAACTTCCCCTTCAACAGCTGACCTGATTGTGCCACGAAAATGAAAATCTTTTAAATAGGCAAGAAAATCATCTGGATATCCTGCCACTTCTCTTAAATACGCAATGTCTGTCTCTGAAAATTTTAAATTTTGAATATAATTAATAGCTCGTTCTAAGCCTGCAAAAATCGCATAGCCATTAGAAAATGGTAAATTTCTGAAGAAAACTTCAAATACAGCATTTTGATTATGAATATTTTTTTCCCAGTAAGTTTGGATCATATTAATCTGATAAACGTCCGTATGTAACGTATAGCTATCATCTGGGTAATTTTTTACCATGATGTTTCTCCTTTAAAATGAATGCACTACTAGAATTTTTTCCAGCACACAAATTATAATCTACATTTTACCATTTTTTCCGTAATCCGTCATATTCAATACTTATTTTAAATTTATCTTCTGTTATAATGAGACAAAGTTTAAAAAGTGAGGACATATTATGCCAAATAAATTTAAAAAAACAAAAATATTAGATATCGAATTTATTAATACAACTAATGACGCTTTTTTAACTCAGATAGCGACTGATTCGATAGCTCATCTAAATCGATTTATCGTGACAGCCAACCCAGAAATTGTTCTATTTGCACGACAACACCCAGATTATAAAAAGATTCTTAACCAAGCTGACTACGTTACACCAGATGGTATTGGTATTATCAAAGGCGCAGCAATTTTAGGGACTCCAATGCCCGAACGAATCACTGGCTATGATACTTTAATGAGCCTGCTTAAATGGGCTAATAGTCATCAAAAATCAATATACCTAGTTGGTGCAGCCGAAACGGTCATCCAAAAAGTTGCCAAAACGATTAAGTCTGATTATCCAAACATTAATTTAGTCGGATTTCATAATGGTTATTTCAAAAATGATCAGGATATTGTAAGTAACATTAAAATATCTCAGCCTGATTTTGTTTTTGTTGCAACAGGTTTTCCAAATCAGGAGGAATTTATTCAGCGTAATCGCCAAGTGTCTGATAGTATCTGGATGGGTGTTGGTGGTAGTTTCGACGTTCTAGCGGGTACTGTGAATCGTGCGCCACAATTTTGGCAAAATCATCATATTGAGTGGCTTTATCGTTTATTCCAAGAACCGACTCGTTTTATTCGAATGCTAGCTATTCCACGTTACTTATTACTAATATACAAAGAAAAATTTAGAGGACATAAAAAAAAGAACTAAGAAATTAAAAATTTCTTAGTTCTTTTTTACATATTGTTATATTACCAAACGAAAACGCCAACCATACCCGCTGATAATAATGAAACTAGAATACCAGATAATAGCATGTAACCAACGTTTCTTGCGATAACATCATTTTTTTCTTTATCCACAATTCCTTTGAAACAACCAATAATCATTCCAATTGTTGAAAAGTTTGCAAACGATGTAACAAAAACAGTTAAAACAGCTTTGTAATGAGGTGCAAATGAGTTAATCGTACTTGATACTTGTCCCATAACAACAAATTCATTTGTTACTAATTTTGTACCCATGTAACGTGCTAATTCGAAAGCATCTGAAGGATTGAATCCCATTAACCAAGCAAATGGGAACATAATAATACCTAAAATATTTTCAAGTGATAAATTTGGATTAACTAATCCAAGAATATTATCAATCAAGGCTGCTAAAGCAACGAAAGCAATAACATTTGCTGCAATAATCAAGACTAACTTACCAGCACCCAAAATTGAATCACCCAAGAAAGCGAAAAAGGGTTCTCTTTTATTATCTGATTCAGAAGTTTCTAAATCATTTGAGTTACTACCTGTCATTTCAGCAATAGTATCTTCTTCTTCTGTTACTTCAACTGGATTTAAAATACTTGTTATAATAATAGCATTAATAATATTAATTGGAACAGCTGTTAAGATATATTGACCTGGCATCATTGTTGTATAAGCACCAATGATTGAAGCCGTCACACAGCTCATTGACATCATTGCCAAAGTTAAGTTCCGTTCTGATTTCATTAGTTTCAACTGAAGGCTTGAAACAGCTAATGCTTCAGTATTTCCCAAAAACATCATTTCTACTGAGAAAAATGATTCAAATTTTGGTTGGCCTGTAATTTTTGATAACCCACGGCCAATCCACTTAATAATAAATGGAAGAACGCCAATGTACGTTAAAATATCAAACAATGGCACAATCATAATAACTGGTAATAGAACACTCATGAAAAATCCCATATCAGTTACTTTAGGCATAGCGGGTACCATAAATTGAATACCTTGATATGCGGCCTGCATTAGCCAATTAAACCCATTAGCCGCGCCTTCTACAAGATCACGTCCTAATGAGAATTTTGTTAAGAACCAAGCTAAAAATAAATTAATAACGACCATAATTGCGATTGATTTCCAATTGACTTCTCTCTTTTTCTTGGAAAACGCAAATGCAACTAAAATAAAAATGGCAACACCGAAAATATTAACTAATAAATACATATCTTAAAACCCCTTCAGATAATTTATTTTTTGCTCTTAAATAATATAGCGTTATCTCAAATTGATGTCAATCGAACAGATTTCTCAAAAAAAAAATTACTCTATCTCATCCATTGATATGGTTGAAAGAGAGCAATTAATAATTTCTTAAACTTTATTTTTCTAGATAAAATTCAAAGCGATTCCCTACATATTGTGTCCGAACATATTCAAAAGGTTCACCATTTTTCAAAAAGCTAACTTGACGAAGCCTCAAAATCGCTTCACCACGCTTGATTGATAGATAATCCGCTATGCTTTCAGCAGCTGACATAGCAGACACTGTCTGTTGTGCCCCTCCCAATGTTAAATTGGCTTTTTCTTCCAATGTTCGATATAAAGAGCTCGTAATTTCAGTTTTACTATAACCCTCAACTAATTTATTAGGAACCGTAGCAACTTCAAAACAAATCGGTAAACCATCAGCATAACGAATTCGTTCCATTCGTAAGACTAGTTCGCCATCGATCAATTGTAACTTTTCAATTTCACTTAATGAAGGCGTTGTAACATGATAAGTGATCGTCTTACTTGAAGCCACTTTTCCCTGTTCAGCCATTAGGTCAGTAAAACTAGTCACACCTGACATCTTTTCTTGAACCTTCTTACGAGCAACGTAGGTTCCATCACCAACATGACGTTCTAGAATACCTTCATCTACCAAGGTTTGAATTGCCTGTCTAAGCGTCATTCTGCTGACACCAAATACAACAGCAAGTTCACGTTCAGCCGGAATACGATTGCCAACTTCCCATTCACCAGATTCAATTGTTTTTTTCATTTCATTATGAATTTGAATATATATGGGAGATCCCATTAACAATTACCTTCCTAACCTTTTATTAAAATTTACGTCCAAAGCTATATGTGCTTTCTAGTTGCATGTTAGCATCAAATAAGTTCATATCAGCATCTTTTCCGATTTCAATAGCACCTTTTGATGTTAAATTGAATTCCCTAGCTTGATTGACAGAACTCATCAATACAGCTTCTTCGATACCACAACCAGTAAATTTCATAATATTTTTAAATGCATCTTGATATTGTAAAACAGAGCCTGCTAAATTACCAGATTCTAATCTTGCTTGTTTGTCTTTAACAATAACTTTTTGCCCGCCAAGTTCGCTTAAGCCTTCAGGCATTCCTTTAGCACGCATCGAGTCAGTAATTAATTCAATACGTTTAGGTCCTTTTAAATCATAGGCTAGTTTAATCATATCTGGCACAATATGAAAACCATCAGCAATAATTTCTGTATAAATATTATCCTCTAAAAATGCATGTCCAGTTACACCTGGTTCACGATGCTTAAATTCGCGTTGTGCATTGTATAAATGAGTGACATGACTTGCTCGAGAATGTTTCATTTCTTCGCGAGTAGCGTTACTATGGCCCACTGAAGGTACGATACCATTCTTGATACAATACTCTTCAAATTCAGGTGACGTTTTATGTTCCGGTGCATAAGTCACTAATTTGATCATATGTCCTGATAATTCATTCCATTTATCAAATAACTTTGTATCAGGTGCCTCAATATATTTTTCAGGCTGTGCGCCTTTAAAAACAGGAGAAATAAATGGTCCTTCAAGATGAATTCCTTGAATAACAGGGTTCACTTCAGCGGCTTTTTTGATACCAACCATAGCATTAGCAATATTTTCATGTGATTGGGTCATTGTCGTTGCGAAATAAGTCGTAACACCTTCGTGAATCATATCGGTAACCATTTCATTAATTTGTTTAGAATCACCATCCATAGCATCAAAACTATATCCACCATGGCTGTGAACGTCAATAAATCCAGGAACAATAATTTTCCCTTCTACATCTCTAACCTCATCAGAGGCTAAAGCTTTGTATTCGCTCATTGGCCCCATTGCACTAATTTGTTTATCAAATCGAATATATGCATCTTCAATTTTTTCTGAACCCGTGTAGATAACTGCATGTTTTAAAACAATACTCATCTTATCCGCCATCCCTTCAATTTATAAACTTAGTATAATCGGTATAGACCAAAAAAACAAGGTCATATCAAATTTAGTTTTTGTCTTTAGCCACAGTTGCATCAACTGCTTTAATAATAGAATTCATAAATCCAGCCTCTTCCATTGCAAGCAATCCAGCAATAGTTGTGCCACCCGGAGATGAAACCTCATCAATTAATTTCCATGGCACTTCATCAGTAGCTAAGACCTTTTTTGCACTGCCTAGTACAGCTTGAGCAGCAATCTTAGTTGCTTTATCTTTTGGTAAGCCATATTTAACGCCTGCACGTGCAAGCGTATCAATAAATAAGTAAATAAATGCTGGTGAGCTACCAGCAAGAGCAACAAACGTGCTAAAATCGCGTTCAGCAATCTCCATCGTTTCACCAATAGTATCAAATAAATCAGTACCTTGTTTCATTTGTTTATCTGTCAAAATATCATTACCGACTAACGCAGTCATACTTTCGGAAACCGTTGCGTTAACATTTGGCATTGTTCTTAAAATACCAACTGAATGATTATCTAATTCTAATTCAATTTCAGAGATTGAAACACCTGATACAATAGAAATTAGCATAGGTTTGTATTCCTTCACTGACTCTTTAATTTCTGCTAAAACCATACCTAAGACAATTGGTTTAACAGCAAGAAAAACAACGTCAGCCTCACTAACCACCTGAGCATTGCTACCTAACGCTGTAAAGCCATTAGCTTCAGCATAAGGTACATAGCTGGACTCTCTTGCACTGTGTACCAAAATTTCTTTTGGCGCGATAAATTCTGCTTCTACTAAACCTTCAATAATTGCTCGAGCCATATTACCAGCTCCAATAAATCCAATTTTCATAGTTTCCTCATTTCAATTATTATATTTAATTACTATCTCCATCATACCGCAAAAAAAAATAAAATAACAAATAAAACAAAAAAGCAGATACCTAAGTATCTGCTTTTAGCTAGTTGGGTTAGATGGATTCGAACCATCGCATGACAGGATCAAAACCTGTTGCCTTACCGCTTGGCTATAACCCAATATTATAAAATAATGGTGGAAGAGAGTGGATTCGAACCACCGAACCCGAAGGAGCGGATTTACAGTCCGCCGCGTTTAGCCTCTTCGCTACTCTTCCATATCAGCTTTATCCGACTTAACTATCATACAAATAAATGGATTAAAAATCAAGCTTTTTTTTCAATTATTTTAAATTAATTATTTGTAACGTAAATTTCCACTCATCGAAGAACGTATTTTTCGTCCATTCGTTATATTTTTTCCGCCCATATCCCACTGGCTTCGTATAATACGTCGTTTCATTAATTTGAATAGGATCATGTTTGATATGGAGGTGCCCAAATAAAACTTTTTCTACTTTATAGTATTCTAACAGATCTCCCATCTTTTGACTACCTAACATGCCGTTTGCAACGTTCCAGAAACGATTATCATTATTAATTTTAATATACAATTCATTAGGTACAAAATGAGTCATAAATATTATTTTTTTATTTAATTGTTTCGCATCACTCAATAATTTTTCAGTTTGTCTTAAACTTAATTTAAATCTCTCGACATCTGGCATTGGTTGAACAATTTTACGATCGATCCAATAGTTTGTTTTCCAATGTAGCATTTCTTTATCAGACCGTTTTAGCTGTTTTGAGTAACTGTAATCGTACCATCCATTATTACCTATAATACGCCATTCAGTGCCGGAGATATCCAAATATTGATTATGGAGATAAGAATCATTCACTACACTTTCTAGCTCATCAAATGTTATATTTTTAACCATGTCATGGTTACCTGCAATAAATAAGACAACAATTTTATTATTTAACTTTCTTTTCAGTCTAATAATATAATCAATCGTTTTATTAAAATCATTAAATAAATCTCCTGTAATAAGATAATACTCAATATTTTTCGCTAATAGATAATTTACTTGTTCATCAATAATTATATCCACATCAACTTTATTAATATCAAAGTGATTATCACTACTAGTTGCAATAATTGTCATGTTTCCCTCCAAAAAAAGATATGTTAATTAAAATTAACATATCTTTCATTAAAAATCTATTTAATTAACGCCTTCCATTAATTTATGAATTCTTGGAATAAAGAAACTCAACATAATACCAAAGGCAACAGTAATTCCACCAACTACAGCAAAGTACATTGATTCAGTAGCGGGTGTGTATAACCGAACAATTTGTGAATTCAATGCTTGAGCAACAGCATCACTCAAGAACCAAACACTCATCATTTGAGATTGAAAACTTTTTGGTGCAAGTTTAGTAGTAATTGATAAGCCAACTGGAGAAACCAAAACTTCACCAAGCATAACCATCATCCAACTTGCAACTAACCATAATGGGCCAACTTTAGTATCTGTTCCAAAAAGAACACCAGGGAGCATCATCCAAAGGAAAGATGCTCCAGCAAATACTAGACCAATTGAAAATTTAGCTGGAGAACTAGGTTGTTTCGATCCTAATTTAACCCATAACCAAGCAAATATTGGAACATAGATTAATATGAATAACGGATTCATACTTTGAAAGAAACTAGCTGGGAAAGTGAACCCAAAAGCACTTAACTGCGTTCTAGTTGACGCAAACATTGCTAAAACAACTGAACCTTGTTCTTCAATTGACCAGAATAAGATACTGGCAATAAATAACGGAATATACGCTGTAAGTCTTGATCGTTCAATTTTTGTTGTTTTCTTACTTGTTAACATCATTGTAAAGTAATAGACAGGGATGATAACTGCAAGAATTGTGATTAAAAGAATGACATTCGTAATATTTAATGATTTAAATAGGAACATGATAACTAAAATTAAAGCTAAAGCTATAACACCGATTGAAGATTTTTTAAGAATAGTTGATAATTCGTTAGGTTGAATAGGGTCATTAGGATATAAACTATCTTTTGTTAAATATTTTCTTCCGTCAAAGTAATATTGAACTAAGCCGAAAAACATCCCAATAGCTGCTAATGAGAATCCAACGTGGTAATTATATTCTTGACCAA
Source organism: Dellaglioa sp. CoH-57-MRSF-22 (assembly GCF_056781895.1). Next base: position 89,998 of record NZ_JBXAXT010000006.1, read on the forward strand.
CCCATCCAACTAGCAACGGTGCAATCAAAGCACCAATATTAATCCCAGATACAAAGATACTGAAACCAGAATCACGTCTTGGATCCTTACTATTGTATAATCCACCAACCATTTCAGAAACATTAGGTTTTAACAACCCTGTTCCCAATACGATTAACGCGATAGATATGAATAAAGCAACTGATTTAAAGGGTGTTGCAAGAACAATATGTCCTAGCATTATTAGTATTCCACCAATAAACACTGTTTTTCTACTACCCCAAAGGCGATCACTAACGAAACCTCCAATGACACCTGATAAATAAATTAATGATCCATAAATGGACATAATTGACATGGCTGTAGCTTGATTATAACCAAGCCCATCCACTTCTGAAATCATATAGTATAAAAGAATTGCTCGCATTCCGTAATAACTGAATCGCTCCCACATTTCTGTAAAAAATAGTGTTGATAATCCTCTAGGATGACCAAAAAAGGCCGTATCTTTATTTTTCATGGACTTCCTCCGATATAAATCTAGTATATGTATTTTAATGCATTACACATTATACAATGTATATATATCAATAGTCAAATCAAATTTTTACTTATATCTCATCATTTACTACTTGTTTTATCATTTAACGTCTTTCTAATATGTGAAAAATTTTATATCCATTATTAAGTAATAGTGTAACAAAAAATGCTCTATAGTATCTGCTATTTTTGCTAGAACAATCTATCAAGTGACTAAGTATTTTATCCGGTTCATTTTAGAAGCACGCGAAAACGTTAAAGTAATCGTTACTTATATAAACTATACGTATCCCAAGTTTACGAGAACTTTGTTATTCCCGAACGCCATAGTTGTTTACGATCAATTTCACATTTACAATGCACTTATGCATGCATTTAATAAAACTTGAATTCAATTTTTTAAAAAAATTGTTTACTCATTTTAATTTAACATGAAGACTATGTGAAAAACGCTATTAACTATCCTTATTCTAATAGCCTACTTGAAGGAAGGGACTAACAATAAATTGAAAATTATTAAACGTAATGCCTACGGATTTAGTGATTTTAGGAACCGTGTTTCCTTTGTAATGAGAAATAAAACTATAAAAAAAGGTGTTGTCACTTTGTGACAACACCTTTTTTTATATTCAGCAACGGTCGTAAAATTTTATTGTTTTATTTTTAATAGCATGGCAACGTCCTACCCTCGCAGGGGGCGACCCCCAACTACTCTTGGCGCTAAGAAGCTTAACTTCTGTGTTC